>NZ_LGYY01000240.1:0-46269 GCF_001308045.1 Shewanella sp. Sh95 | reverse complement strand
TTCCACGTTTATCATTGCGAATGATTCGGCCTGTATCTTCCACCAATTGAAGGTAATCGGTTAAGGAAAACGCAATGCCATTGGGTTGGTTGTCACACTCGTTACCAATAAACGGTAATAGATTACTAGGCTGCTCACCTTTTAATGCCGCCCGAATACGTAGCTGAATACTGGTATGGTCGGATTGTTCTGGTGTATTAGCGAGTTGCGCTCTGATGGGATTTAAATCGACGTAAATCATGCAAGCTAGCACAGCGGCTTCATCGAGTAATGCTTGGGATTTAAACCGCCCCTCCCAGAAACGACCTGTACAGTTATCTTCTTGATTTGCTTGCCTTGCAATCGGTTCATTGAGACAGCGCATAAACCAGCTAATGTCGCATAATCGACTACGATAAAGGGCGATTGAATGCTTTAATCGGTTGACCTGATGGGCTTCGACTAACTCACCTTTAACGAATTTTTGCGTTAATTCATCGCCTTTAAACAACTTATGCCACTGCTCAAGCACTTCGCGGTCAGTCCAACGATTTGCCGCCTCGATATCGACTCGCAGCACCACATGCAGATGATTAGACATCACCACATAAGCAGCTACATCAATTGCAAAAACAGCTTCAAGTTCAAACATTAGCGATTCTACCCAACCACGGCGATGGTCGTAGTTTTTACCCGAGTAACTATCATCACCACATAAAAATGCCCGCCGAACAACGCGGCTACAGCAATGGTAATAAGATGTGTCTTCAAGACTTATCTGAGTTCTACGAGGGCGCGGCATACAAACCTCCTTGTTCAATGCTTAACCAAAGCA
This sequence comes from Shewanella sp. Sh95, assembly GCF_001308045.1. Taxonomy (NCBI): domain Bacteria; kingdom Pseudomonadati; phylum Pseudomonadota; class Gammaproteobacteria; order Alteromonadales; family Shewanellaceae; genus Shewanella; species Shewanella sp. Sh95. The sequence continues at coordinate 45,455 of NZ_LGYY01000240.1, read as the reverse complement.
TAGTCGGAGGTTAGCTACAGCGCCATTAAGGGTGGGTGTCCAAGTTTTGCTTGGAGATGTCAGCCTTTACTCGGGTCGCAGCTGGGCCAATGCCCAGCAATATGAAGCCGCCTCAACAAACGCTGGCAGCACTACGGAGCAAATCAAGGTCAATAATCCCAGTGCTGGCTGGTATTACATTACGCTCCAAAGTGAAGGCCAAAGTACAGGTGTGGCCCTTCAAGTAGATTTACGTTAATCAGCCGCGCTATTGCGGTATAAGCTAAAAGCAAAAATCCCTGCCTAGCAGGGATTTTTATTATTTCAATCGGTTAGCACACTAAGGCAGCTTTAGCTTTAGCTTTAGCTCTAGCTTTAGCCTTGCCTCAAACTCACACTCTGCGTGGTCGATTGCTTAGTAAACCAGCCATTGTAAACCGCGATTAAAAGTAGAAATTAATCTGACACAGAATGATGAATAGTCTCAGCAGCACGATTAAGGATGGGTGACCAGATTTGCTCTGTCGATCACTCAAAACTCATAACGATTAAGCTAACGGGTGAGCAAAAGCGTAGCTTTTGCGAGTCCAGCAAATGAAGTGAGCGACAGTTGAGCGCATTGTTAGGCCTCCGTTGGCACATTTGTTATTGATTCTATTTTGATATCTCCGTCAAATAGCTCTGCAATATATGCTGAAATGCTGTCTGAAAACTCATCTATTAGAGCAAGGCCATCAGAGTCAAAGTCATTGTCGGCTTGAAGTATGAGCCGCTCTCCGTCCCAAGTGCAGGTGACATTGCTGTGCCACGGATGGTGCTCCACGAATTCTGTGGTGATATCAATAGCTGCCTCAGCGCCGGAAGATTTAGGAACTCCATAACAGGCTAAGATGAATCTATACATGAAGGCCTAACGTCTTAGTATTTATGCGCTGCGCTGTTTGCGGGGCATAAATCGCTTGTTGGACTTGGCCTCTGCCACATCCATGTCAATTGGTATAAATGATGCTATAGGAATTTATTTTTTTGCGGTAGCGTTTTTTATACAGTTTGATGAGTAATCACTTGATATCGCTTTAGCTTTTTTATTCTGTCACGCTCAATTTCGACTGATTGTTGACCTTGGTTGGCAGCATTTGGGGCCCACATTCAACCTGACACTCACACCTTATCCCTTCATAGGTTTAACCCCAGAAAGCAGGCTACTTTTTTGCTGTCGGTTACGCAGCATCGTCTTGAGGGGATGGTTATCCTGACAGAGATATTGGCTGATTTTGGGGCAAAAACGCGTTAGCTATTTACTCTAAGTCGTTGACTTTAGCTTTAGACTTTTATGGATAACACCCACACTTTGGGGTAAGAATATGGGCCATAATCGCCAAGCCGCCCCATATTTTATCCCTGCGTTCGAAGGGAGCGACTAGATCGGATTATTAGCTTTTCGCTGGTCCCAAATAATCAAACAAGCGCTTCCTTTGCTCTTTATTTAACGCGTAGTAACTAAACTCTATATGTTCGCCGTTAGCCTCTAATAGCTGTATTTGCTTTGGATACTGCGAGGTAACTTTATAGCCACAATATGAGGCTTTATCTATCTTCTGGACTTCACCATAGGTCGAAACAAGAATGTTCTGGTCGTCTATTGTGATTGAAAATGAATCAACTTTTGAATTCCCAGTGTTGAAGAGGAGTAACCATAGGGGAATGAGAATATTCACAGCCAGAAAAACAATAAACATCAGCAAAAAAGTATATCGATCTGTGTCTGAACCAACGATGGTGAGTAACCCTAATTGTGGGAGGAGTAGTGTTAACGCAGTCTTATAGAGCCTGTCGAGAATGCTCTGCAAATTTGTTTGTTTTAAATCCATTTATACATACCAGAAGCTAGCGCCTTATTCGTGCATATGCGCGTTTATCTCGTGAGAACACAGGAAACGCGCACTGTGAACTATTTTTGAAAATAAGCGTTTAGATTGGTGTTGAGATGCAGCTTAATGCGTCGATAGGTCAGCTTATTTACTCAATCAACGCAACCTGATTAAGTGCGATACAGCACCTTAACCACATGCCAGCCAAACTTGGTTTTAACGAGATGTGGCACCAGTAGCTCACCGGAAAAAGCGACTTTATCAAACTGTGGCACCATTTGCCCACGCTTAAACTCACCGAGATCGCCGCCCTTTTTCGCTGAGGGACATGAGGAATAACGTTTCGCTAAGGCGCCAAAATTAGCACCGTTATTCAATTGCTTAATAATATCTTCCGCCTGCTCTTTGTGTTTAACAAGGATATGCACTGCGGCTGCGGTTTTAAACATCTTGCACTCTCTTTATCAAAAACAGCGGTGCAATTAAGTTGCACCGCCGTTATATCTTTGCCTATGAAAAATAAGTATTACTGACCCAAAATCTTCTGCCACCACTGCAACGGCTCGCCGCAGTTTTTAGCTGGATTATAAGTGCCTCTCAGGGCGGGTAATGCCTCAGTATTACTGCATCCCGCTTCCTTGGCTTCACCCGTATCTCGGTCAAAATAGCCTTGGATCACACCCGATGGCGGAATAGAACGCAGCCCAATGGGTGGACGCTCCTTCAAGAAGGCTTGGTATACCGCCATCGCACCGCTGCTACCATAAAGAGTGGTTTTACCATTATCGTCGCGACCGACCCAAATCGCAGCCACGTTACGCTCATCAAAACCGGCGAACCAAGAATCACGGCTATCGTTACTGGTACCAGTTTTACCCGCCAGCGCCACACCGGGGAAGGCATTGCCTAAGCGCGTTGCCGTACCCGAGCGCACCACTTGCTGCATGGCATATTGCACCAAAAAGTCGGTATCTGGCGTAATCGCTTGCTCTTTGGCTGAACGCGTTACGGGTAAAGGCTGATTATCACTATCGAGCACGGCGGTGACTGTGGTGAGTTTACGGTAAGCGCCGCTATCGGCGAGGGTTTGATAAACCTGCGCCACCATTAAGGGCGAGCCATTCACCGCGCCCAGTAGCATCGATGGATATTCGTTAAGCGGCTCCGACCAGCCCGACTTAGCCAAGGTGGTTGCCACGGCATCGACCCCAACGGCAATCCCAAGGTTTACCGTCGGCACGTTCATCGATTTTTTAAGCGCCGTTAACAACGAAACTTGGCCGCTAAAGGTCTTATCAAAGTTCTGCGGTGACCAGGTTTTGCCTTGCTCATTCTTTAGGGTAATCGGCTGATCTTTAAGTGGCGTGGCCAAAGTAAATTGACTATTTGGTGCCAAAGCGGTGGCGTACACAAATGGCTTGATAAGCGAGCCAATCGGTCTGCGGATCTCCACTGCGCGGTTATAACCGTCAAAGCCCGGCGTTTTATCACCCACCATAGCCGCGATACCGCCAGTGTATTTGTCGGTGACCACCATACCAATCTGCAACGACTTATTGCCCTTATCTAAGCTCTTAAAGGTTTGAGTCACGGCAATTTCGGCGGCCTCCTGCGCCATTGGATCGAGTGTGGTATAAATCTTCACCCCAGATTGTTTTAATAACGCATCGCCGTAGCGCTCATTAACCTCTTGTTTAACCAAGGCATAAAACGCAGGTAATTTTTGATGCACAGGCTTATTGGCATTACGCAAACCTAAGGGCGACTCCACCGCCACCTTGTATTGCGCGGTAGTCAGCTCGCCCGACTCCATCAATAACCGCAGCACTAAATCGCGGCGCTCTAAGCTGCGCTCTGGGTAGCGCCATGGGTTGTAGTAAGATGGCCCCTTAATCGCCGCCACTAAAAAGGCTTGCTGCGCCGTGGTTAACTCACCGATGGGACGACCAAAATAGAATTGCGAAGCCAGCCCCATACCATGCACGGCACGGGATTTATCTTGCCCCATATACACTTCGTTGAGATAAGCCTCGAGAATTTCTTCCTTGCTGTAACGAAAATCAATAATTACCGCCATTAAGGCTTCGCGAACCTTACGCAACAATGAGCGCTCGCTTGAAAGAAAGAAGTTTTTCGCCAACTGCTGGGTCAGTGTCGAACCGCCCTGCACGGTACGCCCTGCGCTGATATTTACAAAAGCAGCACGCAGAATCGCGAAGGGGTTCACCCCGTGGTGCTCGTAAAAACTGCGGTCTTCCACCAGCAATAGTGCCTGCACAATATGTTTGGGCATATCTTCGGTAGAGACAAAGAGCCTGTCTTCGCCATCGCCGGTGATCATGCGGTCAAGTAAAACGGGTTCTAAATGGAATACCGCTAACTGGCGCTTATCCTCCATTCGGGCAATAGAGCTGACGCCTTCGCTATCGAAGGTGATCATCACTCGCTGTTCTGGCTGATCGCCTTCGGGATGTAAAAAGGGTCGACGCCATAATTCGATTTTGGTGCTCGATGCCGAAAACTCGCCTACCTCGCGGGGGTTCGCCACTTTGCGATAGCCAAGTAGTTTTAACTCGGCCATCAACTGTGGATGACTCACCGCTGCTCCTGGGTATAAGGCCATGGAACGGCTAAAAACTTGTGCAGGTAAATGCCATTTTTGCCCTTCAAACTTACGGGCGATAATTTGGTCGAGGTAAATACCGTAGAAGGTCACAACGGCGAGGCCGATTAAGGCGAGCTTCCAGGTGAGCGACCAAATTTGCCCAAATAGGCCACGGCTTCGCTTCGCTTTACGTTGGGCTGGCGCTTTTTTTGTCGTATGAGTTGTCATATCTACTTCATCATTTATGCGTTAACGGCATCAGTCACAGGCACAACACAAGGTTGTAAATCAAAGCAGTCTAAAGGCTATGACTGAGATAAACCTAAGGTTTTCTTCTTGGTATATTTTGTCGGTAGCGTATTGGCAGGGTCGTCCGGCCACAGGTGTTTAGGGTAACGCCCACGCATTTCTTTTTTCACTTCAACATAGGGCCCTTGCCAAAAACTGGCGAGATCTGCCGTCAGTGCCAAAGGGCGCTGCGCCGGAGACAGCAACTCCATCGTCACCTTCAGCTTACCTTGGGCTAGTAGCGGGCTGTGAGCCATACCAAAGGTTTCCTGCAAGCGAACCCGCAGTAAGGCGCGACCCGAAGTCTCGTAAACTATGGGCGCGAAAGTGCCCGTGGCTAAAGGCCATGAGGTCGGCAACAGTGCATCGAGCGCCTGCTGCTGCGACCAACTCAATTGATTCATCACTAAGCTAAAGCAATCGAGTTTTTGTAATTGCGGCAGATTATTCACATTTTCAAGGTAAGGCGCCAGCCAAGTTTCAAGATCGGCCAACAGGGCGGCATCGCTCATATCCGGCCAATCAGCAGTCGGATCTAAGCTTCTCGCTAAATGCAATCGCGCTTGAAACTGCTCTAAGTTAGCGTGCCAATTAAGAATTTGTAACCCTTGCTGGCGGATATAATTCACTAATGCCGCCACAATTTGCGCTCGATTGGGGTTAGCAATCGTCTCGGATTTCAGCAATATCTGTCCGACTTTTGCTTGCCGCTCAGCAACTGCGCGACCTTTGGTTTCATCCCAACCGCATTGCTCATGAGTATCAACTAAGTCGGCTAACTCATGATCAAATAGGCTCGGTTGTAACGGGCAAGCTAAATAGACCCGCCCGGCATTTTTACCTTCAGTTTCTTGAAAATCAGCCACCACCAGCCAAGGCGTTTGCGCTAAGGCATCTTCGGCGTTGAGCACCACACCCGTGCCATTGGCCAATTGATAACCCTCAACGCCACGGGATTTGGCGATGCGATCGGGATAAGCCTGCGCCAACAGTAAACCGACATCCTGATGATGCGCATGGGAGGCGATGGCCACTAAATCGGCCTGAGTACATTGCTTATCTAGCGCCAGCTTTTTAAGCCATTGTTTGGCTTGCTGCCCCGCACTGCCTTGGGTGGCAAAGTGCAAATAATTCATAATATCGGCGCCTTTACGTGGCAATCCCCGCGCCTCTAAAATGCCCGCGAGCAGGCAGGCCAAGGCCGCAAGTTCTGTAGAATGGGATTTAGCCGCTAATAACATGTGCGCGAGGCGCGGATGACAGCCCAGCTCATAGGCGGCTTTGCCGTGCGCAGTGAGTTTGTTTTGCCCATCGACCACGCCTAAGCGCTGCAGCAGTTGCCACGCCAGCGCTTCGTTCACGCTCGGCGGCGCGGTCAATAACAGCAAATCGCTGAAGGATTTAGCGCCCCAATAGGCACAGTCATGGGCCATTGAGACTAAATCGGCTTGGCTGATTTCGGGCTCATCGGCTTTGAGCAGACGTTGATGCTCTTCTTGGCCCCATAATCGAATACACACGCCCGCCGCTAAACGGCCAGCGCGACCAGCACGCTGGGTTGCCGAAGCTTGGCTAATACGTTTAAGGCTTAAGCGCGTAACTCCCGTTTTAGGGTTAAAACTCGCTTGGCGTTTATAGCCACTATCGATAACCAGCCCAATGCCTTCAATGGTGAGGCTCGACTCGGCAACGTTGGTGGAGAGCACTATTTTGCGCCTGCCACTATCGTCTGCCTTAATCGCCCTATCCTGTTCCTGCGCAGACAACTCGCCATAAAGCGGACAAATTGCCACACGGTTGCTATCGAGGCGCTCCGCCAAATACTGCGCCACCCTGAGGATTTCCGCCTTACCGGGTAAAAACACCAGTATATCCTGCGGGCCACTATCCGTTATTGAGGCCGCACTATCCGTTATTGAGGTAGCACTATCGAGCACGGTGCGACTCAAATGATCGAGCCAATGCTGCTGTCCCGCGACAGCACGGTAGATGATTTCAACCGGAAAACTGCGCCCTTCACTCTTGAGCAGGGCTGCGTTTGGCATTAACTCACTGAGCGCAATGCCAGATAAGGTTGCCGACATGGCGAGGATTTTTAAGTCATCCCGCAGTGAGCTTTGCACTTCGAGAGCGAGAGCTAAACCAAGATCTGTGGTCAAATGCCGCTCGTGGATCTCATCGAAAATGATCATATCGATCCCAGTCAATTCAGGATCTTGCTGGATCATTCGGGTTAATATCCCTTCGGTAACAATCTCAAGCCGAGTCTCACCACTGACTTTTGACTCACCGCGCACCCTAAAACCGACCTCTTGACCTACCGCCTGTAGCCGACAACTGGCAATAAATTGTGCCACACTGCGGGCGGCCACACGTCGAGGTTCAAGCATTAAAATCCGCCCAGAAACCTCAGCCCAATCCAAGATAGCTAAAGGCAAGGCGGTGGATTTACCCGCGCCTGTGGGTGCCTCGAGGATCACTTGGGCATGCGTTGCAAAGGCATCACGCAGAGATGGCAGTAAGGAATGAATAGGTAGATTGTTCAATGCAACAGTATCAACAGGGAAAAATGATGGGGCAGTTTAACATAGGCCTTAGGCAGTGTCCCTCCCGCGGCCTTCGCTTTGATACGTGGCTGTTTTGTTTGGCATTGGCTTGCTAAAAATAGCATCGCCCCGACAGCAAGGCTCTCGGGGCACCAAAAGTACAAATAAGCCGAGTTAGAACTGATAGGTCAGCTTAGCCCAGAGATTACGGCCCGGCTCGTTGACCCTAAACATGGCCTCACTACCCGGCAGATCGTTACCCGTGCCCGCCTTACTCACATGCTCAGCGTAGGTTGCATCAAACAGGTTTTCGACACCAAAGATAAAGGATAAATCCTTGCTGTATGACCAAGATGCATTCAGTGCCAGCGTACCAAAGCCGCTACTTGGGCCTAAATCTTGGCCCACGATGTTGCCATGGCCTAAGGTGTAACGGTCTTGCGCGGCCACCACACGCCACTGCGCTGCCATTGTCCAAGCTTGCCATTGATAGTTAACGGTTAATCTGGCCTCTAACGGCGATATTTGCCCAAGTGCGACCTTGTCGGTATCGTTTTCACCTTGGGTATAACTTAAGGTAAGTTGAGTCGACCATTGGTCATTAAACGCATAGTCTAGGCTTGCTTCGCCACCGAATAAGCTGGCATCAATATTACGGGCTACCGTGGTATTGCTGGTCGAATCAATCAAAATATAGTCATTAATCTCACCGTAAAAGAGTGACACTGACGCCTCAACCGGACCTTGGTAAATCCAGCCTATATCAAATTGATTGGTCGTTTCTGCCTTAAGATCAAAGGCTTTTTGTGCGGGATTATCGGCGCTAGCCTTCATGATCTCCCAATAGTCTGGCACGCGCTGCGCCGAGCCAAATCCAGCATAGTATTGATGAGCATCGAGTTGATATTCATAACGCACATAACCGCTGTAGAGGGTATCCTCCCGCTCACCCTGCTGGGCGATTAACAATTCACTATCCCAGCGATCAACTCTCAGTCCAGCGTGCAAACTACTATTACCTGAACCTTGGTTATCAAAGCCGTAACGGGATTCGGCAAACAGGCCATAGTTTTTATAGCGCATATCTTCCTTAAACGGCTTATTGAGTAAGTCGTCTAAACCAACATCCCCCGTTGCCATGCTGCGGCCATCATGCGCGCTAGACATATAATCCAGCCCCAATGTTAATTCGAGGCCATCGAGCGGGGTTAAATCAAACCAAAGATGACCACCGTCGGTCATCCGACGCACATTCGAGCCAGAATTCACCCCTTCATCAAATCGGTCCATAATATGGTCGTTCTTATTGCTAAAGGCTTGTAACTCGACTGCGGCCATCCAGGTCGACTCAAACTCATGTTGTATGAGCACCGCCGCATCACGGTTATCAATTTGGCGAGCCTTATTTAATCTGTCGGCATACTCTGCCTCACCGCTCGACTCACCGTAAGCTAACTCCACAACGGTGCGCTCAGTAGGTGTCCAACCTAGGGCAAGATTGGCGTTTTGGCGGTCATAACTGGATTGGACCTTATTGCCATTGCCGTCCTGATAATGATCACTACTCGATTGATTAATATCAAAATCAAGGTAGTAATTTTTATCCCCTGCACTCAACTCCACCATGGCATCTCGTCTATCGAAACTGCCACCCGTCGCACTGGCACGCCCTTCAAGATCCGCTTGATTAAAGCGATGACGATTTTTCTCAAACAGAATTGTGCCCGCGGTGCCGACAGGGCCATATTTCACCGTCTGCGGGCCTTTAATAACCGTTATCTGATCGTAAGTTTCGGGATATATATAATTGGTTGGCGGATCCATACGTCCACCACAGGCACCATACACATGCTGGCCATCGTCAACGATGTTTAAGCGCGAACCACCCAACCCACGAAACATCGGATCGCCGCCAGAGCCGCCTTTACGGGTGATATTAAATCCCGGAATCGTGCGTAAAAACCCTGAGCCATCATAGGCGGGTAATGGCAATCGATTTTGTTTGGGATCACTCACTAAGTGTACTGGCTGACGCATCACATCAGCGGTAACCAGCAGATAATCTTTACATTTTTGGTCATCACCACAGTCGGTCGCCTCAGCAGACCAAGCCAGTTGAGGCGCAGCAGTGCTCAAAACACCCGCTAAAATAAGCGCTAATTTGATCGGTTGATATGGCACAAATTTCCCCTACATATTGTTTTTAATGATTTTTGTGGGGGTATTGTTATGACTGGTGATATAAGTGCAATCAAAACTCGGCTTGGCGCGACAATCTGTCGCAGCCTAAGTTGCATGGGCTCACATTAAGGTAAATAGTGATAAATGAGTCACTTACAAATTAAGAATTGCAGAAGTATAAAAACTCACATGAAGGATAACCGCCGTTACAGCAGCCAAGGCTCGGCCAATCCAGAGGTTAATGTTAGCAATGGCGCGGGTTTATTAATCGCATAACCTTGAGCATAATCCACTCCTAAGCTCTTTAATTTTAAACCAATTTCTGTCGATTCAACAAACTCGGCTACCACATCAAATCCCATATCTTGTCCGAGCTGACAAATGGCTTTGATGATTGCTTGATCCGCATCATCGTCACACAGGTTAATAACAAACTGACCATCGATTTTGACGTAATCCACATTTAAACGTTTTAGATAAGCAAAACTTGAAAATCCCGCACCGAAGTCATCCAGCGCGAGCTGGCAATTTAATGGCCTAAGCACTTCAATCAATTTAGTTGCTTGATCTAATTGGCTTACGGCGGCGGTTTCGGTGATCTCAATGCAGAGTTTATCCACCAACTCAGGTTCAGTCATTAGCCGCATTTCAAGCCAATTCATAAACTCGCTATCACCCAAAGACGTCGCCGAAAGGTTGACGGATACCAGCCCCAATTGCTGCCAAATCGCTAAATGGCTACTCCCCCACTTCAGCAGATTATCAATGACCCACAAGTCTACTTTGGCGGCCAAGTTATAGCGCTCAGCGGCAGGTAGGAAAATTGCTGGCGAAACAATGTTGCCATTGGGCTGCACCATACGGAGCAGCACTTCTAAATGTAATCCTGGCTCTTCGCAATTTAGTGGTGCAATACTTTGAAAATAAAGCTCAAATTGATTTAACGCGAGGGCACTAACAATATCTACCGAGGCCATCATTTCAGTGTAAAGACGGGTCATTTTAGGATCTTTAGCACTGTATAAATGCCAGCCATTTCGCCCCTTATCTTTGGCGAGTCGACAGGCCGCATCAGCATGGCTCATCACGGTATAAATATCAGAGGCCGACCTATCGAACTTAGCTATCCCCATACTGACGCTGACATTGTGGCAGCGGTTTTCCCAGATAAATTCGTGAGTTGCTAACTGAGTACAAATCCGCTTAGCAATATGCTGCGCCGAATCCACATTGCAGTAATGCATTAAAATACCGAACTCATCACCACCAAGCCGAGCAACAATATCGCCCTTGCGCACCAGTTGTTTAAGCCGCAATGTTAACTGGCACAGTAACTTATCCCCCGCTTGATGACCGCTAACATTGTTGATTACTTGAAATTGATCGACATCGATAAAGGCTACACAGGTTGGCATATCATCTTTGCTATGCAGCAAATTATCGAGTAATGCCTCAAAGTGCAGCCGATTGGGCAATCCGGTAAGAGCATCATAGTTAGCATGAAAAGAGAGCTCATCGGCCAGCCGATACTTTTCACTCACATCTTCGGCAATCATAACCAGGGTGTCCTTATCACCGTGGATCTGACTAAAACTGAGCCTTAACCACTCTAATTGATGCAGCGATTTAAGCGGCAATTCGCACCAAGCTTGTCCTAATACGCCTTCACGCACCATATGCAACGTATCGGAGAGCATCGCGTGCTCTTCATCTCGCACCATGCTGAATAAATCGTATCCATGCTGCACTGGCAAGGTTTGCAGCGCCACTTTGTTCAGCATCGTCAGTTGATTTTGTTTATCGAGCAAAGCACAAGCCAAGGGTAATTGGTTAAAGACTTCGCGATATTTGTTTTCACTCGCTAACATATCATGGGCGATACGGGTCAGCTCCATCGCCGAACCAATCATCACCGCCGCATGTTGAAACTCCTGAATAAATTCCTCGGTCCACTCACAGCATTCGGAGCAATTTACCGCCCCAAGGGCAATACGGGTTTCGCCAAATACGACGGGGGGTAACACCAGTAGACTTTTGACATCCCAATCCCGTAACAATGCCCGCTCCGCCTGAGCTTCTGGTGGTAATGTATTCACATCGGGTAGATTCAGCAGCTTGGGGTTTCTCACAAGGGAGCGAAAAAAAGGCATACGCGCGAGCGGCCAAACGCGAGTCTGCTGGCCCTGGCTAAATTGCGGTTTTAAATACAAATTACGGGTGCGTAAATGGTCGAGGGATAAACTCCCCGTTAGCACAAACACCCCATCACAGTGCAACTGAAGTGTAATCGCCTCTAATGCTCTATCAACATTTTGCTCTAGGGTTTCTAGCGGCGTTTCGCTAAAAATCGTCACTAATGCCTGTTGGAGTGAATTTGCTAAACCATCTGACATGAAAAGGGATTTCCTTACCTATAATTCCATTTAAGGTATTATTGCTACACTTCCCAGAAACAAATTCAAGTCATCGAAAGCCGATGATGAATAATGACCACGGGCCTTTCTGTATTACCAAACAAAAGCATAGCTTATGTTTGGCATTTGAGCAGGTAGCGGAGATAAAGAGTGTTACAACGACTATTTCTTGGATTCGCCCTTAATGAGACTCAACGCATGCCACTGCTGCAATTGCAGCAATGCTTAGCACAACAGTTAACGCCCCATGCAAAACCCGTAAGCAAAGCGAATTTTCATCTCACCCTCGCTTTTTTAGGCTTAGCCCATCAGTCTCAAAAGACGCAACTGCTCGAAGCCGTTGATAAACTGCATCGGCCACGATTTACTGTACAACTGGATAAGCTCGCCGTTTGGCCCAAGGCACAGGTATGTTGTTTAAAGGGAGATAGGGTTAGCCCTGCGTTGGCGTTATTGGCATCGCAGGCGCAAGATTTAGCGCAGCAGTTGCAATTGCATCAGAGCGAACATCCATTTCGACCGCATGTCAGCTTGTTTAGAAAAGCCAAGTCATTGAGCACCTTTGATAACGAGCTTCCCCTCAAGGATCTAGCGAATACACCGATAACTGCATTCACGCTCGCTCCCGAGCAGCTTCATTTGTACCTTTCGTCAAGCGGTAATCGTGGGGTGGAATATCACATCTTACATTCTTGGCCGCTCGAACAGCCTGAATCCGCCCAATAAATAAAACGCCAGAAACAATCAGCCCGAGCATAGCCCGGGCTGATAAAGATAATAAAACACTAACGGGTTTAATCGAGCAAACGCAGTGTCTCACGGTAGGCGCGTTTCTGCTCATAGCTATGTAAACGCTGCTTAAATTCGTCGGTCTTAGTAGCTTCAGCCGTCATCTTTAAAGCGGCTATCGCTTTTTGTTGGGTCGATACCGCGGCACCAAAATCACCGACTTCGGCATAGGCAGCCGCTAAGTTATCGAGGTTGGTGGGGTCGTTCTCGTTCACTTTAAGCAGCTTAAGAGATAACTCGAGCGCTTTATTACCGTCGCGATATTCGGCTTCGGGGCAAGTCGCTAAAATCCACGCCACATTGCCAAGGGCAATATCATCCCCAACGCGGGTAAATTGCTCTACAGCTTTACCGCAATTGCGCTTAACGCCATCACCACCCGAAGCGTAAATAAAGCCTAAACGGAACTGTGCCCAACGGTTACCTCGCTCGCCCATATCCTTATACCAACGCTCGGCCACAGCTAAGTCTCGTTTAATCAATTGGCCTTCAAAAGAGAGATCCGCCAAAGTTTGCTGCGCCTTTTCGTGTTGTTGCTCGGCGGCGAGAGTTATCCAGTGCAGTCCTGATGGCACTTCTTGCTGCACATAACGTCCAGAGAGAAACATCAGTCCCAGTAAAAATTGCGCATCGGCATCACCTTGTTCCGCCTGAACTTGAATATGCACAAATTTACTCGCCGCAATTTCATTTGCGGGCTGCGGGATAGAAAATGCGTATGCAGCAGAACTTAATCCAACGGATAAAGTCAATCCTGCACCGAAAACCCATTGTCTGTATTTCACGTGGTAACCTCTTCGAAAAACAACCGCGTCCCCAAGTTAGCCAGAATTAACCCTATAAGTCGAGTCTAAATAGGTTCAATTGACCTTAAATAAAGGGAAAAATCACCGCTGATTTTTAAATTGCTCGACTCACCATGTCAGGCCACTAAGGTTTACGATTATTTTACTCACAAAAAACCCTTAAAAGCCTTTATAAGATGTGATTAACTCTACAGAGTTAAGTGAATCCAGTGAGTTTGACACCGATTTAGTTGACTAATATCACTAAAGTAGCAAAATAAGCTCTAATTTTAGTTGGTTAATTGCATTTATTCACTCATTCTAAACTAAGATGTCCATCAAGTTTTTATGGGTGTAATTGACGTAAAATGCTTATTTAGAATATTCTTACTTTCGTTTTAATCAATCGAGGAACATCGACATGGCTCTGATTGGTAAGCCAAAACCGGACCCAACTTTGGAATGGTTTTTATCACACTGTCACATTCATAAGTATCCCGCTAAAAGCACCTTGATCCATGCTGGTGAAGACTCAGATACCCTTTATTACATCGTAAAAGGTTCTGTTGCGGTATTGATTAAAGATGAAGAAGGTAAGGAAATGATCCTATCTTATCTTAATCAAGGCGACTTTATCGGTGAGTTAGGATTGTTCGAAGAACAAGCTGAACGTACTGCTTGGGTTCGTGCAAAACAAGCATGTGAAATTGCTGAAATCTCTTACAAGAAGTTCAAGCAATTAATCCAAGTTAACCCCGAAATTCTGATGAAGCTTTCGGCTCAAATGGCATACCGCCTACAGAGCACTAGCCAGAAAGTCGGTAATTTAGCATTCCTCGATGTGGCAGGCCGTATTGCCCAAACATTGTTGCATTTAGCAAAACAACCTGATGCCATGACTCACCCAGACGGCATGCAAATTAAGATCACTCGCCAAGAAATTGGTCAGATCGTTGGTTGTTCCCGCGAAACTGTGGGTCGTATCTTAAAGATGCTTGAAGAACAAAATCTCATTCAAGCACACGGTAAAACCATTGTGGTATATGGCACCCGTTAAGTTAGACTTCAGCTTGATTTAAGCCTGTTTCATTAAAGTGGCCTAGCATAAAATCTAGGCCATTTTTTATTGGGGAGCATAAATGAAACGGCTGTTATTTATCTGTTTTTTCAGTCTGTTTACGCTGGTGCATCCAACAATAATTAACGCCGAACCGATTGAATTAGAACATTATCAAGCCAAGGCTTTAGTCAACTCTGGGCAAATTCTATCACTCAATGGCACCCTAGCCGTGGTCAATCAATTCTGCCAAGGTGAACTAATTGACGCACATCTCTATCAAGAAGATCATAAATGGCGCTATGATTTGCAAATCAAAGTGCAACGCGGCCAAATAGTGAATCTGAGTATTGATGCCACCAACGGTCAACTTGAACACTCCACCGCACTACCGAGCGAATGTCGAAAACATGAAACTGCTACTCGTTGAAGATAATCCGATGTTGGTCTCCGAACTGGAGAAACAACTCAAACAGGCTGGCTACGTTACCGATATTACTGACAAAGCGGTTGAAGCCGATTACCTCGTTAAAGAAACCCAATACGATTGCGTGATCTTAGATATTGGTCTCCCCGATGGCAATGGGCTGGAATTACTCGAAGGCTGGCGTAATCAAGGCATTAGCACTCCTGTTATTATGTTAACCGCCCGCAGCCAATGGCATGAAAAGGTCGAAGGTTTCAATGCCGGTGCCGATGATTATTTAGGAAAACCCTTCCACGCACAGGAGTTATTAGCGCGTATCCAAGCGCTTATTCATCGCGCCCATGGCCGTTTAAATAATTCCAGCAAGCAACTTAGCTATGGCGGCGTCACCTTAGATGAAGCCGAACAAACCGTCAGCGTTGGCGAGCATTTATATGAATTGACTGCCATGGAATTCAGGCTGTTAAAGATCTTCCTCATGTCACCTAAGAAACTGTTATCTAAGGCACAACTGACGGACAAGCTCTATCAGTTTGACGATGAGAAAGAGAGTAACGTGGTTGAAGTTTACGTGACTCACCTGCGTAAAAAACTCGGCAAAACCGCGATTGAAACCCGCCGCGGCCAAGGTTATATCTTCCACGGCCTGACTGCATGATCTCCATTCGCACTAAGCTCAGTTTATGGTTAACGGGCTTATTGGTATTAGGCACAGTGGTTGGACTCGTATTATTTGAGTCCATGCTGCGCCAAGCGTTTCACGACTCGATTATCAATCGCTTAGAAGAAGATTTAGAACACATTATGCTGGCAACCCATTTCAATAATGGGGAAATCCACATCGATCAGAGCCAACTGTCGAGCTTCTACCGCCCCGCCTATTCGGGGCGTTATTTCCAGCTAAACCTGCCCAATGAAGTGATCCGCTCCCGCTCCCTGTGGGATATGCAGCTCGATATCGAACCTTTAGCGCCAAACCAGACCCGTGTCTGGCAGGCAAAGGGACCTAAAAATAATGATATGCAGTTGTTATCTCTTGGATTAAATTCCAGCAGTGCCAATGTGACCGCTACGCTTACTGTCGCACAAGATTTGAGTATTGGTCGGCGGGTATTTAGTGAAGTCTACGGCACTAAGCTTGGGGTTAACCTCGCCATGTTAGTGGCCATGATCGCGGGTATATTCCTGATCCTGCGCCAATCCTTTAAACCCGTTAAACAGATCCAACATGCACTGTCACGCCTACAAGAAGGCGAGATTAACGCCTTAGAGCTGAATAACATTCCGCCCGAAGTGCAACCGCTGGCGAAGACCTACAACGAGTTATTGGAATACACCGCCAAGCAAATAGAACGTAGCCGCAATAACTTAGGCAACTTAAGCCATGGGCTCAAAACCCCACTGGCAGTGATGCAGCAACAGGTAGAAGCCTTGGGGCTAAAAGATCCCGATACCGCCATGGCGTTGCAACAGCAACTCGACGCTATCCATAAAATGGTCGAGCGTAAGCTTGCGGCGGCGCGGATCACCGGTGATATGTTACCTGCCGCCCAGTTAGTGGTGCCGAGGGATCTTCACAGCCTCGCCAATACCCTTAACAAAGTGCACAGAAGCAAAAACATCAACTGCGACTTTGAGCTCGATCCTAGTATCCAACGCCTGCCTATTCATAGGGAAGATGGTATGGAGCTCTTAGGGAATCTGCTCGATAACGCCTTTAAATGGGCGGGTAGCCAAGTCACGGTAAAACTGTGGAAGGCGCAAAACAAACTCTGCCTTAGCATCGATGATGATGGCCCAGGTGTTGCTGACGACGAACTCGATAAACTCACCCAAAGGGGCACGCGCCTTGATGAATCCGTCATGGGTCATGGCCTAGGGTTATCGATAGTGAAAGAAATTGCCGAGCAATATGGCATTGAACTTAAGTTTAAACACAGCAGCCACTTATCTGGCCTCAGTATTGAACTAGTCTTTGGCTAACGAGTGCTTAGCTAAGCGTGCTTAGCGAACATGTGTTGAGCTAACTATTGTTGTCCTAGCTATTTGCTCTAAGTGCCACCCATAAAAAACGCCATCAATTGATGGCGTTTTTGTTTGAGATTAAGTCAGCAACAACCTAATTCATTAGGCTTTTTTCGCGTTGGTGCTCTCAAAAATCTTATCGGCTGATGCGGCCACGAATCCCGTATACAGCTCACCATTCGCCTTTGGATAACGCAGGGCAAACTCATAAAAGCAGCTTGGGATCTCAACCGTTGCATCGCTAAATGCCACAGCGATTTTATCGGCCATAGTCGATGATTGCTCCAGTAACACCTCTGGTGAACCTTTGATTTCGCCACCTGAGCTATTGAGCACAAAGCCCGCTTGCTTAAGCGCCTCATTCACAGATTCTAATGTCTCGAAGCCCTCAAGGTGGTTGATAGAGACTGTAAAATGATTGGCGCGGTAGCCAAAGGCTGCGACCCAAGCCGCATATTCACTCTCTTCGAGCAGCGTCTCGTAGGTTTTAGCATCCAGCGTCCAATGACGACCCGAATAGATAAAGTTATCCGCTTTCGTCGCTTGCTCATCCACTTGGGCAATCAAGCCTTGGATAGTGCTTTGCAGTGATGGGCTAAACTCTTCCACCAATAGCTCAGAAATAAACACCTTAGGTTGAGTCGCATCTGGGTGCTCAAAATGCTTTGCTACCAGTTTTTTCTGTTCAAACTTATAGTCACCGCAGGCCACATAACCTAAAGAGGTAAAGTGCTCTGCTAATACGGCTAAATTCACCTTAGCGATATTAAAAGTACGCAGGGCGATATGGTCGTTGATAATCGGCTTGCCGTGTCCAAGTAGCTCGTGCACCTTGGCCGCAGATGGGGTCATTTGAATATAGTCTTGCCAGAGGGCGGCAAATAACGCATTGATATCTGTGTGCATAAAAACTCCTTTTATTGTGCTGCGACTATAGTGAGTATTGTTTTGCCGCTCGCACTCAATGTAACGACCCTAGCCACTTGCTGCACAACAGCGCTTAGTAGCAGCCCAAGTAACGTTACTGCTTGTGATGAAAAAGGAAGAACCTAGGTTCTTCCTCAATGATGTCACTCTAAACTTAACCCTGGGCTTAAGCTTGCGGGTAAGCTCACCGCATCAGCCTCAACGGAGGCAACGGGATAAGCACAGTAGTCGGCAGCATAAAATGCACTCGCCCTGTGGTTACCCGAAGCACCTACGCCACCAAAGGGCGCAGCACCCGAAGCACCAGTGATCTGCTTGTTCCAGTTCACAATCCCCGCACGAATGCGGGCGAGGAAATACTCATAATCCTCACGGCTATCGGCCAAGATGCCTGCGGATAAGCCATAACGGGTTTGGTTAGCCAGCTTAATCGCTTGGTCAAAATCACTGTAGCGCACTAATTGCAGCAATGGTCCAAAGTATTCCTCATCGGGTAACTCGCTTACCGCAGTCACATCGATAAGCCCGGGTGAGACTAAGCCTGTTCCAGCTTGCAGGTGCGTCAGTTCAACCAGTGACACACCGCCTAAGTTCTGCAAGTTAGCCTGCGCCGCGACCATACCTTTCGCTGCGCCTTCGGAAATCATTGAGCCCATAAATGGCTGTGGCTGCGCGTTCCAAGGACCGACTTTAATCTGCTTCACCGCTTCAACCAGCTTGGCTACTAAGGCATCGCCCTGCTCGCCTTGCTCAACATAGAGCCTGCGGGCGCAGGTGCAACGTTGGCCAGACGAAATATAAGCCGATTGCAGAATATCGTGCACAGCGGCTTTGATATCGGCCACGCCTTTAATAATCAGCGGGTTATTACCGCCCATTTCTAAGGCGAGGATCTTACCTGGATGACCCGCATATTGCTGGTGTAACAGGTGACCGGTGCGAGAACTGCCAGTAAAGAACAGCCCGTCGAGCTGTGGGTGTGACGCCAGCGCTTTACCCGTATCGACTTCACCTTGGACTAAGTTGATTACACCCGCGGGCAGACCCGCTTTTTCCCAGAGAGAGACCATTAACTCGGCCACTTTAGGCGTCAATTCAGAGGGCTTAAACACCACGGTATTGCCCGCAAGCAATGCTGGCACTATATGACCATTGGGTAAATGCCCAGGGAAGTTATAGGGCCCAAACACAGCAACAACACCGTGAGGCTTATGGCGTAGCACGGCGCGCCCTGCTGGCGTGTCATTGGCTTCAGTGCCGGTGCGCTTGTTATAAGCCGTTGCCGACAGGCCAATCTTACCAATCATGGCAGCAACTTCTGTCGCCGTTTCCCACTGGGGTTTACCGGTTTCCTGAGCGATCGTTTCGGCTAATTCGGCTTTGTTCGCTTCGAGTTGGCTACGATAAGCTTCAACTATCTTTAGACGCGCATCAAAACCTAACATAAACCAATCGAACTGAGCTTCACGGGCGGCATCGACGGCAGCGTTGACTTGATCGGCTGTCGCCGTTTGGCCGCGCCAAATAATTTCGCCATTTGCTGGGTTGCTAGAGGTCACATCATGACCCTTGCCAGCGTGCCACTGGCCTTTAATAAAATGTGTCATTTGCTATTCCTACATTGCCAAAATACGGATTTGATCGCCTTTTGCGAGTAACAAACCTTCGGCGAGTTCTGGGCTAATTACCACCTGCTCAGCTTTATCATCAACGCAGAGATAAGCTGCGGTCGCTCTGTAATTGGCTAATTGAGTGTTAGAGATAATAAATTGCTTATCGGATTCTGGCATATCACCAATTTCGACCGTCAGTAGACGGCTTTCACGCACAGCACGAATATCGGTTAAACGGCACTCGACCGTTGGGCCACCATCGAAAATATCCACATAACCGCGGCATCTAAAACCTTCGGCCTGCAGCAAGCTTAGGGCCGGACGCGTATTAGTGTGTACTTCGCCGATCACTTTTTGCGCTTCTTCTGGCAGCAGGCAAACATACACAGGATTACGGGGCATCATCTCCGCCATAAAGGCTTTTTTACCTAAGCCAGACAGGTAGTCAGCTTGAATAAAATCAATGCCTAAAAAGTTTTTTTGCAACCAACCATAGAAGGGAGAATGACCATCTGCATCACTCACACCACGCATTTCAGCAATCACAGTTTCGCCAAAGCGTTTGGCATGCTGCGCCAAAAACAGAAAACGGCTGCGGGATAACATGCGGCCATTATTCCCCTTACGATAAGGCTCCCGTAAAAACAGGGTACAAAGCTCAGCGGCGCCGGTGTAATCGTGACAAAGGGTTAAGGTTTCCACCTCGTTGCGAACTTCAATTTGCTCAGAATGGTACACCTCAGTTCCGAGGCGATAATGGTAGAAGGCATCTTCCATACCGACTGCGGCTTCAATCGCGCAGGTGCCGACCACTTCACGGGTCGCGGTATCCTCGAGCACCATTAAGTAACCTTCATCAAAGGGCTTATCGACAACTTTGGCAAAAGAGGCTTCAGCACGGGCAATTTTATGCCGAAGCAAATCGGCATTGACTGGCAATGAGGTAAAACCATGACCAGACTCTTCGGCAATTTGGTATAGAGATTCAAAGTCGCCAGCCCGAATAGGACGTATGATTAACATCTTAGTGTCTCCTCACTTAAGCTTGCAGTGCACCAATGCGCCTATCTTCAAAAGACAGGAATGATATCTGCAAGAATTCCCTGACAAAAAAGGAGTGCGAATAAAATTCAGCACTCCTTTGGTCCTTAGGCAGCGGCGATGCTCGCCACGGCACGTTCAAAACGTGCCAGACCTTCTGCAATATCTGCCTCAGGGATCACCAGTGAAGGTGCAAAACGAACTACGTTGGCCCCCGCCATCAGGCTCATTAAGCCTTCAGCAACAGATGCCACTAAAAAGTCACGTGAACGACCTTGATATTGTTCATTAAGAACCGCCCCTAACAGTAAGCCTTTACCGCGAACTTCAGAGAAAACGTGATATTTTTCATTAATTTTGTTCAAGCCATCGCGTAATAATTGCTCGCGATGTTTCACACCATTCAACACTTCTGGCGTGTTAACCACATCTAATACCGCGTTGCCGATAGCACAAGCTAATGGATTACCACCATAGGTTGAACCGTGAGTCCCCACTTTTAGGTGCTCAGCAATTTCCGCGGTAGTCAGCATAGCTGCAATAGGGAAACCACCGCCAAGTGCTTTAGCCGTGGTCAGAATATCCGGCACTATGTCGGTGCCCATGTAAGCATAAAGTTCGCCTGTACGACCAACACCGGTTTGTACTTCGTCGAAAATCACCAGTGCATTGTGTTTATTTGCCAGTTCACGCACCGCTTTGAGGAACGCAGGATCAGCATTAATAATACCGCCCTCGCCTTGCAGTGGCTCTAGCATGATGGCGCAGGTTTTATCCGATACGGCCGCTTCTAATGCCGCAACATCGTTATAAGGTAAGTGGGTAATGCTTTGCGGTTTTGGACCAAAACCATCGGAATAGGCCGCTTGACCACCAACGCTCACGGTGAAGAAAGTACGGCCGTGGAAGGCTTTATCGAAGGCGATGATTTCATCTTTCTCTACGCCGTATTTTTCTAAAGCATAACGACGGGCTAATTTCAGTGCCGCTTCGTTGGCTTCGGCGCCAGAGTTGGCAAAATAGACACGCTCAGCAAATGTGCTATTAACTAACTTAGTGGCCAGCTCGAGTGCAGGCTCGTTGGTCATTACGTTAGACAGGTGCCATAATTTTTCACCTTGGGTTTTTAAGGCATTCACTAAGGCAGGATGACAGTGACCTAAGCAATTTACCGCGATACCGCCAGCAAAATCGATAAATTCGTTACCCTCTTGATCCCATACACGGCTGCCTTCGCCACGTACTGGGATCACGGCAGCAGGCGCATAGTTAGGCACCATAACCGCATCAAACTGGGCACGATTCAACTTCATATCAACGCTCATTCTTCTTCATCCTTTGTTTAAATGTAACGGCATCGGGAGCCGTCTGAGTCCCCAACGTATCTTTATCTTGAGTTAGTGATACAGGGTATGCTTGTGTCTATTAATAGCCATTATTAGCGAAATTGTGATCAAAATACCAGTTTTTCACAAACAACATTCACCATGCTTAAGGCCAAAGTGCATAAAGATTGCAGTTTAAGAACTATACAAGCGTTTACGCCAGAGGCATTTAGCATATTTAGTCAGAAAAAAAGTTATTTACCTCTATTTTTGCTAGCTATTCACCGAATATGAATAACTACACAATTTTAACGAATCAGCTGTGAAAGCACAAAATCCGCAATTTGTTCCCTCGCCTCAAGCGCTTCGGGCAACAGATGGAACAGGGGAAAAACATGGGGCATGTTGTGATAAAAACGCGATTCTACCGCGCCACCACTAGCCTTAACTTGCATAACCAGTCGTTCTGAGTCCTGTAAAAGCAGCTCACGCGTACCGGCAATCACTAAGAGTGGTGGCAGGTCTGCCAAGTTCCCCTGTAAAGGTGAAACCCGTTCTGACATAGGATTCGCCCCAGCAAGATACGCCCCGCGCAGCCGCAATAGCGACTCAATGGTAAAGAACGGGTCATCCGCGCCTAAAATCAGCTCGGTATCGCCGGTAATCGCTAAATCCAGCGCGGGTGACAACAACACACAGGCTTTAGGCATGGGCAGATGCCGCTTTTTAAGTTCGAGCAACAGACTTAAGGCTAAATTACCGCCGGCAGAATCGCCCATCAGCACTAGGTTATCGCTCCCTTTCAACTCAATTAAGTGCAGGTATGCCTCGAGTACATCGTCACAGGGTGCAGGATACGGATGTTCCGGCGCTAAACGATAATCCGGGATAAACGTATCGAGGCGACAACGTTCGCTGATATCGGCCACCAATCTTGCGTGGGCATGGGGAGTTTTAAAACAGAATCCGCCGCCACGAATGTAAAATAGATTGCCCAAACGCGGCGTGTCATCGAGCAGCACATAATGCAGTAGTGTGGAATGTTGTAAAGGAATTGAGGCAGTAACAAGCTTTTCAGGCCATGGCAACCAGCGCTTATCCAGCTCTAATAAACGTTGCCGTACTTGGCTTAGGGGAAGTTTGGCTTTACCTCGGCTGATCGATGGCCGTGCCACATAGGATAAAATAGTATTTAATACAGAAGCTTGCCAGCTTGGCATTTTCCGTCCTCCACATCAGTGCCGCAATTGGACACCGATGGGAACGGCGTGCAGATTACAGCAGATCCAACTTCCGATAATTCTGTGCTTTTAGGCGCAGCACTTCCTGCTCGCTGAGCTCGTAATAATCGAACATTAAGCGTTTTTCCTGCGGCTCGATTTGGCGCATCTCTTCAAGCAACAGCACCTTAGCATAACAATTCGCCCGTGCCACTAATGCGGCCGGCATCGAGAGTTCGCGGTAAGTTAAGGTTTGGTCCAACTCTTTAAGCAATTGAGTTAATGGACTCTGTTCAAACTTAAGTAACTCTAATAGTTGCCAATTAAGCTTATGTCCATGGGCTAACACTTGTTCAAAAACCACTTTAGCAGGGAATTCGGTGGCAATAACAGCATCGTACACTTCCTTATCTCGACTTGAGCTTGCCTCACGGATCCAATTGCCCCAAGTTTTATCAAATAAACGCGCACTCAAGCTAAGCACAACCGAGGTGCCTAACTGATTCATTAATGCACCACTATAAACTAAGGCTGAGTCAGTATTATGAAGCTGCGCTAACGCATTCGCTGCTATTCCGCTGACAATGCTATAGCGCCACAACTTGCGGGTGGTCCAGAGTAACTTAGCGTTGCCACTGGGCAGCCAATTACGCAGGCAAAAATAAGGAATAATGGTACGCAGATTTTCGATGCCAATGTAATTCATTACTAATTTGATATCGGTGACGCGTACGTCGGAACTCTGCGGGCGGCGCGCCCGAAATGCAGGACTATTAACCATATTGGTTAAATCGCGGCATAACCAGCTTAAATTGCTGATTAAAGGTCTTAATCTTGTGGCATCAAGATTTTTAGCCAGCAGTAATTCAAGTAACAGGACTTGCGATTCGTTAATATCCGACTTGGCTAGCACTAACTCAGGGGAAGCTAATTGATGCTCAATAGCATTATTCACTGTGTCAATAAGTTGCTTTGAAATGGCCTCAAATACTTCTCGAGCTTGAATTTGTTTAAGTAGCCGTGACAGTATAGCCTCTCGCTCTACATCGAGTTTATTAGCATCAGCCTCAAGCTCTTGGTCTAAATCATCCAATAGAGTAGGACTGGCTTTTTGTTTACCGAGAATAAGTTGCTGATAGAGCCTATGTTCTATCTCTAAAATTTTGCCAGGTCTGACGCCGCCCGCTACCGATATCGCCACAGTTTACCTTTCCTATCTCGCCCGTGCTAAGTGGCGCGCATACGCTAAAATCATTAAAAACATTGCAATTTCAGCATATAGGTTACCTCTTGGCAATAAGCAAACAAGTGACTATTTTACAACCTTGATTAGATTCACTCGCGCCGAAATCCACGCAACAAAAAGGCCTCATATTGAGGCCTTAATACTTTCGCGAGATTTACTTAAGCTCTTGTTCAAAGAGTTTGTAAATACGGCGATATTCGTCTAACCAGCTCGATGGCTGACGGAAACCGTGGGGCTCAACCGGATAAATAGCCGTTTCAAACATCGGTTTTTCCAGCTCGATAAGGTGCTGCACCATGCGCACGCTATCTTGGAAGAACACGTTATCATCCATCACGCCACTCATGATCAGTAATGGCTTAGTCAAGCCTTGGGCATGTTCAATGGGCGAGCTACGCTCATAGGCGATAGGGTCAACATCCGGCGTGTTTAAAATATTGGAGGTGTATGGCGCGTTGTAATGTGCCCAATCCGCCACAGGGCGCAGTGCCGCGCCTGCTTGGAATAATTCCGGCTCAGTAAACAAGGACATAAAGGTTAAGAAACCGCCGTAAGAACCGCCATAGGTACCGACGCGCTTAATATCCACGTTGGCATTTTGGCCCATCCAAGTCACGCCATCTTTTAAATCTTCGACTTCAGGATGCCCCATATTGCGATAAATTGCCGTGCGCCAGTCGCGACCATAGCCTTTAGAACCACGGTAATCCATGTCCATCACCACATAACCTTGTTGAGTCAGTAGGTTGTGGAACATAAACTCACGGAAGTAACCACTAAAGCCATAATCGGCATTTTGTAAGTAACCTGCGCCATGGTTAAAGACAACGGCAGGATATTTCTCGGCGCGGGATTTGTCGTATCCCTGCGGCAAATAAACCCGCGCATACACTTGGCCAGCGCCATGGTTTGAAGGAACTGCAACCACTTCGGGTGCTTGCCACGGATATTGCTTAAAGGCATCGCTGGTGTATGACGTGAGCTGTTTTAACTCACCGCCAATAGGCTGAATATAAAGCTCATTCGGCTCTGTACGGCGAGACGCATTCAGCAGCAACTTAGTGCCATCGGGGCTTAAGCTGTAATCTAAATTACCGTCCCACTGAGTTAATTGCTCGTTTTTGCCCGAGGCGATATTCACACGGTGAACATTGTAAATACCAGGGTGGCTTTGGTTAGCTTTGTAGTAGATGTAGTTTGCATCGGGCGATAGGGTAATATCACTCACCACAAACTTACCTTGGGTCAAAGCGCGGGGCTGTTCACCGTTCGCCTTGATATAAAGCTGGGAATAACCTGTTTCTTCAGAGAGATAGTACAGACTGTCCGTACCGGGTAACCAGCCAAATTGGTTATAGTCGTAGTTCACCCAAGCATCATCATGCAAGCGATGCTCGGTGATAAACTTGCCTTTTGCCAGATCGACACTGGCAATCCAGCGATCTTTGTTATCGGTCGCTTCGACCATCACCGCCAATTTGTTCTCAGACTCATGCCATTGAATCGCGCTTTGAGTCCAGCCCCAATCCTGCATCAGCTGGATTTTACGTGGAGCCTTAGTACTTTGATATGACTCACCTTTTGCTTTAGCGTTTTCACTCTTAACCTTAGCTAAAACGTCTTCATCGAAGCCGGTTAAGCCTTCGATAGTTACATCGATCTGTTTATGCTCATTGAGGTCTAACACCACAAAGCGCTGTCCTGGTGGATTATCTTCCGCGACACGGGCACGCACGGGCACAGGGTCGATATAGCCTTCGCTACCGAGGTAGTTTGGCATGATGTCGTGTTCACTGCTGCCGGTGTAATTTTTATCGGTTAGGGCTACAAACAGATAGCGACCGTCTGGCGACAGACTTAGCTCAGACACCACCTCGGCATCACCTAGATACCAAGTGTTAGCGGCGAGGGTCGGATCGCTCTTTTGCAGCTCGTTCTTAAACTGTTCTTTGGCTTTGGCATTTTCCTGCTGCAACGCCACATATTGAATGAGTCTGTGCTGCTGCTTGGCTAAGTAGCTGCTGGGTTCTTTCACACCTTCAGGCGCTTTCGCCATTTTGATTTCAGCCAACTGCTCCACTAATCCACTGTCTTGATGGATTTGGAAAACATTATCCCCTTGCCAATAGGCGATATCGCCATTGTTAAGGTAACGCAGGCCACTGATGGCAGTGCGCTGGCGGGTAAGCTGGGTGATTTTGCCAGAGCTTAAATGCTTAACAAAAATATTGCCTTGGTAGAGATACGCCTTGTTAGCTTTAGTGCTATCGAACACACCAAACTGTTGATCAGCCGCATGTAGCTTATCGATGGCCAGTTCAACGGCGCGGCTGTCATTAATGCCCTGCTGATAATAATTCCGTAATGGCGATGCACTGGGTTGGCGCGCAAAGAAAACGCTCTGACTGTCATCGCTCCAGTAGGCTTCCTTAGCGAAAATCCCCATCCAATCGGGGTTCGCCATAATTTGATTCAGCGTAAGCGGTTGTGAAACTTGGGGAGGCTGAGCTAAAGGGACTTGATAAGCCTGTGGTGTGGTCGTGGGAGTTGCCGTTTCGGTTGAGGTGGCGGCGCAACTCGTCAATACCGCAACGGCTAACGCACTTAAACCCAAATTTCGCATTACGCTGTTCATTTGTCCTTCCTTTTATTGTTATCGCAGCCCTAGTTACACTTTGGAGCTAACTCCATGAGTACGTGAGCAGGCATCGTTTTGCGGCAGTTATATCACACTTGAGCGACATATTTGCTTAAATGAAGGAGAAATCTTGTAACAAAGAGTAGAGCAAAATCGATTTTTTGGATTCAACCTAAGCCGATTGAGATAAGAAATTTGCCAACAATTCATGCCCTTGCTCGGTGAGAATCGACTCGGGGTGAAATTGCACACCAAAGAGCGGCAACTCTTTATGACTCATCGCCATAATTTCGCGTCCATGGTTCGGGTCATCAAACCAAGCATCCAGCACAAAACCGTCAGGTATGGTATCAACCAGTAAGGAATGGTAGCGAGTTACCGTTAATGGCTGATTTAACCCTTTAAACAGGCGCTCACCAGTATGGGTAATCTCGCTAACTTTACCGTGCATCACCCGCTGTGCTCGCACGACTTTGGCCCCAAACACCTGCGCCATGGCTTGATGTCCTAAGCACACGCCAAGGATCGGTAAACGAGTAGCAAAATGCTCAATTGCTGCCAAGGAAATCCCCGCTTCGTTGGGTGAGCAAGGGCCAGGAGAGATGACTAAATGACTCGGCGATAACACCTCGATTTCCGCTAAGCTGATTTCATCATTGCGTTTAACCACGATCTCTTGCCCTAACTGCTGAAAATACTGCACTAAGTTAAAGGTAAAAGAGTCGTAATTGTCTATTATAAGTAGCATACAGGCATTACCTCATTGTTTTAATTGTAAATTTTATCACAGCGATGGTAACCATACCCGCATTCATACCCGCAATTTCAATCAGTGCTTATTTACACACATATCAATAAAAATTTAAAAACCGGAGTCCAACATTGAGCTACAACCGGTTCGCTCAGAATCCGAGTTCAAGGACAAAACTTACTAGGGCCATACTACCAGAAATCGATGATAGCTTGTCGTACTACACCGATGATGGTGCAGTTGCCGTTGATCGGTATTGCAGGGTATTGGGGGTTCAAAGGTTTTAGGTACTTCTGTTCACCATCAATAACCAACTGCTTAAAGGTTGCTTCTTTCGAATCATCCAAACGCGCAACAACCAATGAACCTGAAGAGTACGGTAACTCAGGATCAACAACGATCACAGCTCCCTCAGGTATGGATTTTTTTCCGCTTGGATTTTCCATACTGTCGCCTTTTACGCGAAGTGCGAAACAACCCTCATGTGCTTTCCCAGTGACTTCACGCCACTCCTCAGCATCTTCATGGGCAAATCCCTCCGCTATTTCAGTCCAATCACCGGCCTGAACCCAGTTAATGAGAGGAATTCTTCCCTTAATATCAGGCCCGACTTCTACATTACCGACCCCCAAGCCAATCTCGCCATCACCTGTGGCGAGCCAATGAGCATTCACGCGAAGCGCCTCCGCGATCTGCATGGTGTAACGAGACCTAGCCGATTTACCAGAGCAAATCTGGCTGATCGACTGCTGTTTGATACCAATGCGACGAGCCAACTCTGACTGAGTCACCCCAGTAAGCTGCAAGGCATGGTTTAGTCGTTCGGATAAAGTTTTCATAAGCCCGTATTCTACAAATAAAACTGTAGCCTTTCAACAATTTTAACTGTTGACTTATCTACAGTTTAAACTGTAACATTCAATCTTGTAACAGTTATTATTGTAACAGGAGACGGTATGGAAGTGTTCAACACGACACAAAAACATCTCCGCCGTGCCATTGACTTGGTCGGCGGGCAATCAGCATTAGCACGAGCCATCAACTCAAAACAGCAAAACGTCTGGTTTTGGTTGAATAAATCAGGGCGTGTTCCCGCTGAATTCGTTTTACCCATCGAACAAGCTACGCAAGGACAGGTAACCCGATCCCAGTTAAGACCGGACATCTATCCGGAATGCCCAAGCGAGCTGAAAGCCAGTAACCAGTAGGATTAAGGGCAAATAATGGTCAGCATTTTACGTAAACAACAAAGCGAGTTCCTCCATGCGTGATTATGGCAAGGTCTATACCCGCTTTTGGCTAAAGCAAAACGTTTTGTCCTGGAGTGACTCAGCGAAGTTGCTAGGACTGTATTTGCTTACATGCCCACATTGTAATTTGCTTGGCTGCTTTCGATTGCCGATTGGTTACGTTGCTTCTGACTTGAACTGGGATGAGCAACAGGTTGCCAAGGCTCTAAATGAGTTAGAACAAGATCAGTTCCTCATTCGTTGCGAGGAATCCGGTTGGACTTTGATTCGGAGCTTTCTGAAGCACAACCCAATCGAAAACCCAAACCAAGGTAAAGCAGCCTTTCGGTTGCTTAAAGATGTACCTGCCGACTTCATTGGTATGGCATCGCTTTTGAAATCTCTTGCCGCTTTTCAAGCTCGGCTACCAGAAGAATTTTCATCATTGTTTATGCCTGATGGCAACCCGGTAAGGGACTCTCAACGGTCGGATGACTCTGAGAGAAGCAATAAACTAACAGTTAAAACTGTTGACCAGATACAGTTTGAAGACTTCTGGGATGTACAAATACGCAAAGAAAAAAAAGCGAAAGCCAAAGAAGAATGGCTACGCATGGGCCTCAATGAAGACCATGAACTCGCCTTGGAAGTGCTAACACGCTGGAAAGAGCAACGAGACAACCGATTGCAATATCAAGATCGGACTAAGACCCCTATGCCACATAACTGGCTTTTAAACCGGCAATGGGAAGACGAGTACGTTCGCATTGATGAAGTACAGCAATTATCGACGAGCCTAAAGGGCAGCAATCACCAATTGAACATTGAAGAAAGCAATCGCCGCATTGCTGAAAGCTGGGCCGGACCAGGTATTCGGGAGGTTCGTTCAAGTGCAGGAGGTTGATAAACGCGAGTTTGCTGAAGTTTGGGGAGCTGCTTGGGCCATGTATGGCAAAAGCGTATCACCACAATTGCTATCCATCGCATTTGAAGCCCTTCGTGCTTATAGCATTGAAGAAGTGCGAATCGGTCTGACTCGGCATATTCAATCACCGGATACTGGGCAATTTTTTCCAAAGCCCGCTGACGTCATCAAGCATATCGATGGCAACTCAGGTTCAAGAGCCATGATTGCTTGGAACAAAGTTGACAAGGCTGTTCGTCAGGTTGGCGCTTGGACATCCGTGATGTTTGATGATGCGCTTATCCACCGCGTCATTTCAGACATGGGTGGATGGGTTGAACTCTGCAAGGTTGATGACAGGGAATACCCCTTTAAGCAAAAAGAGTTTTTAACACGCTACCAGGCTTACTTGCTACGGGACGAAGTGGGTGAATACCCAAGGCTATTACAGGGTATTGCAGACCATCAGAACCAGCAAAAAGGATTTGATATGCAAGCGCCTGTTGCCGTGGGTGACTGGTCAAAAGCGGCACAAGTTTATACGAGAGGCATCGCCGACTTTAGCGCAGTGCCATTAAAAAGAATAAGCCCGAAAGCCATTCAGGCGCTTCTCGGAAATCAATTAGAGGACAAAAATGAAAACGATTAAAGCAAAAACCATTGCCCTAGTGATAGCCATGTCCGCAAGCACTTCAGTCTATGCGTTTCCGGGCTATCAGTGGGAAAAAGCAGCACAAAGTGTTGGTATTGATCCAGTCATGCTCTACGCCGTTGCCTTGGCTGAGTCGGCCTCACATCGAGGTCTTAACATGACCAGTCCATGGCCATACGCAATTCGCAATGGTTCAAACGCAACCTACGCCAAATCTAAGACAGAAGCGGAGCAACTGTTAAACCAAGCACTGCAAGAGACTGAAAAATACCAGCTCGATATTGGCCTTATGCAAATCAATTTGCATTGGCATGGGCATCGAGTGAGCTCAGCAGCAGAACTGCTAGACCCCATCACCAACCTTACGGTCGGCTCAAGTATTTTGGCCGAAGCAATCAAGTCTTCACCTAACGATTTAGAGCTTGGCATAGGCCGCTATCACAGTTGGAACGAAGAGCGTGCACGCTGGTATGGGCAAAGAGTGCTTTCTATCTATCGCAATATTTTACATGAACTGGAGGTCCGTCAATGACAACCAATCAACAAGACTTCTATCAATTAAATTTGGCGTACCTACACGCAGCACGTGAATTAGCGCGAATTGATCCGCAAGAGGCGGTCTTGCGCTTTGGACTTACACGCGACGTGGTGGATGCACTGATTAATGCCGGTGTTGACGACCTGCAACGAGTGGCGACCTCATCATTCATGCTGTTTCAACCAAGGGGTAACCAAAGCCAACTGATTGAGATGGTGAAGAGCAAAGGCACAGGTATCCCAAGAATCGCTTATTTATTATCAACCCTAAACAACAAGGGGGATGCATGATTGATAACCTGTCCAAAAGTGAGCTGTTTACCCGAGCCTCGCTGCTTATTAAGTACGGATTTCGAACGACCATTATCGCGCTCGATACAGGTTTGCCAATCCACATTATCAGAAGGCTCCACAAAGAAGTGACTGGCAAGTCACCTTGTCCTGGTCAATTGCCAGAATCTGATGCCATCGTTAAAAGTAGAAGAGCCTTGGTTGAAGGCTCCCTGCTGATGGCGCTTTATGTCAATATTGGTGGTGACAATGTCTACAAGCAATTAAATATTGATGCTTTGATGAAGGCTTACGATGCGTACTTGGTTGCAAGAGAAGAAGCAGATCTTCCAGCTGAGATCCCCTGGAAAAAACTAACCATCAATGAAGGTTGGGTTCTAGCTCGTGATTTAAGATCACAGCTTGCATCCTTACACCGGTGTCGATGCGGTAGTCTGTATTTGACGGTATCTCAACAGCGCATTCAGCTTAAATGTCCTGTGTGCGAAATTATGGCCGAGCAAACCACTAGAGCACTTTTTGAGAACTCACATGCTGATACATGATTTGATTGTGCACCGACCGTGCACTTTGAGAGTACTAAGATGACAAACTTACTTAAATCTTTACCAGCACGCTGCTGGGTTATATCACTGGGGCTTTTTCTGGCGACTTTGGCTGCGGCTCATTTTTTTCCATCAGAAATATTAACGGCATCTGCCAAGTTAGCGGCTCTGCCATTTCTGTTCTGCACCGTCGTTTTTTTCAGCTACTTGGGATTCAAAGCGACCTGCAACCCCATCGGCCTTATAGCCATCAACACTATGTTTTTAGCAATCGCATATTGGCAAGCGAGTTGGACAATTGTTGGTTTGGGACTCTTTTTCTTAGCTATTTGTACTGGAATTAGATTCTTGAGCAGCCAAGTTAAAGATTCGGGTAGAACTTTGAGCATTGAAGAAAAATGGTATTGGTATAAGCTCCATTCGTTTTTTGATGGCTTTTATCCAAGGTATCCCAAAAAGCCAAAAAAATAGCCAGCCAACCACAAGCTGGCTACCTTCTATTTTCAGTTCCTTCCTGATGCCTGGTTATAGGCCCTAATATCGATCAAGTTGTTCTGAGCATAATCTCCCGCAAGCGATGCATTTGAGATCACTGCAATCTGCTTATCCACAAATGCTTTATCTTCTTCGGACACACTGTCAGGAATGTAAGCGCCACTCTCATCCTTTTGACGATACTCATTTAGCATTTGCTCCCTTAGACCTAGCATTTCAGGCGACCAACTCGATGAGTCTTCAGAGTTGAATACGCGCCCCGCCAAACCTTCATTGAAAGCTTGAGCGAACACTTGACTTTGAATCGGGGTCAATCCCATTCTCTGCCCTTCGCTGTATGCTTCCTGTTTAAAATCATCGGCGTACTGTTCTAAGAACTCACCGTATCGATTGTTAACTGCCGCACCGAATGCCCCAGCCAACATGGCTTCAGACTTAGTGCCCCAGTTAACTTCGGAGGCATACTGCGTACTCGATCCACTGTATGCATCATTAAACGCCGTCAAAGGATTTTCCAAAGAGGTTCCGGCATCAACGGCTGCTTTTAAGCCATCCCATGTTGATTTGCTGGCCACCGTTGCGTTGTGCAAGAAACCTCGTGAGCCAGGATCTTCAAGCGCTTGTTCTTTGTAACTCTCATAGTCTTCGCCAAAGTGATTCAAGGTATGCAGAGCTGCATCAGTATGCTTGCCACTGAAATCACCAATAGCACTGGCGCTGTTGAAGAACATTTCAGCACCAGAAACTCCGCTATCATCAGCCATAATGCGTGATCGCCACTGAGATCCAGCTTCACTGTTTAGTCCAGATTGATAGGTACTTGTGTCAGTAGCTACGGCCTGCTGAGCTTGCTGCTGATGCGCATTCAACTGTCCATCTATACCAGACAGATTGGTTTGGTAAGCTGATTGAGCTGCGTTGAACTGAGTTTGAACTGTTGCTGCATCCTCGTAGCCGCCCAATACACCCGATTCCACTTGGCTTTGAGTGCCACCAAAAGTAGGTGCAGTTGATGACAAGCCTTCATTAGAGCGTGGCTGTATCGAGCGTAAATCGGCTCCGGTAGCCATGGCCATAACCGTCATTGCTGCTTGATAATCATTGTCTCGTTCAGCGGGCGTTGATGAGTTGCTATAGGTTAAAGACTCCATAGCTGCGGCCACATACGCCTGATTATCATCAGGTAGCAAGCGCTGATACATTGGAAGGTTTTCACGTAATCGGTTACCAGCTTCAACATGCTGGTTCATATAGCGACCTAAATAATCCATGACTTCAGGATTATCCGCCGCTAATCGGGTTAACGTCGCACCATCAGTATTTCTTTGTCCTGATAGACTGTAGCTGGCCTGATCAAGCTCACTAAAGCGGTTTGATGCCGTGACAACGTCTTGTGCTGAACTCTGAAGAGACTGATAGTCTTGGTTAGACAAGGACATCTCAACGCCAGAACGTCTTGAATCTGAAAGGTCCTTAACCATTGCATCGCGATACTCAGCACGTCGTGAATCACTTGATGCCAAGCTTTGCATCTCCCCTGTGAGCGTATTTGCGGTCGTAGATCGAGAACTGCCTTCTGACGACTCAACTTGGCCACTAAAGTTACCACCTAAATCTAGGCCTGCTCGTACCCTTGATAGTTTTGGTACACGAGATGAGTCTGGCTTATCCATTCCTGGCAAGTTGCCCTGTGGAGAATCATTGCCGCCCGTACCAAGAAGCCTTCCAAGAAAACCCTTATCAGCAACTTCTTTCTCACCGGGATTAGTAATAGTTCCATCGCCACCGACCCTTAAGCCTCCCGATAACACGCCAGATACCAAGCCACGTACAGCATCTTTTTTATCGTCTCCGAAACCATACCGAGTTTGTAGGTCATCAGTAACCTGATTAACAACGGCGCTAGATGCGGAATTAGAAGAACCGATTTGACGTCCAACTGAAGATAGATTGTCGTAACTTAGCTTTTCACCAAAGGTTCGGCTCATGGTATTGCCAACTTGACGGCTAAAGGCTTGAGTTGCCTGAGTCATGGATTCTTTTGCAGAGCCGACCATTGAACCCACTGCATTTCCGACAGAGAAACTGCTTAGTAGGTTTGACGCGCCGGTCATCGCAGAACCCGTAAGGGCAGAATTTTGGAACATTGACTGTGATTGCATTACCGGGGCATTTTTCGCGACATCTGGACTTGCCATCTTTTCATCAATGGCATCACCGTTTTGAAGACGTCCAGCCAAGTGGGTTGCAGTTATTGCTGAGCCATACACGAGCATGAGCGAAATCGCCGGAACACTCGACGCCAACATGCCGCCAGTAGCTATCCAGGTTTGCAGCACTGAATCCATCTGCATCATCCCAGCAAAAGATGGCACTTCTGTACCTGCAAAGGCATCAAGAGCCGACATTTTCCCTGCAACGGTTAAATGAATATACAGGTTAATGATGGCCATGACAGGCATCCAAAGTTGAATCCAAAGCAGGATTAACAAGTACTTCCCAGCCATTCGCATCCCGATTTGGCCAAGGGCTATCACAAAGGCCATCAAAGGGGTGATGGCGTAAATGAAACCCTCAAAAAACGTCATCATCGGACGAACAATACTTTGGAACAGAGTCTGCTCCGCCGCCCATTGCGTATTGCGCTGCTCAATCGCTTGGTTAACCATAACGGCTGCGGTGAAAGCTTGATCATCCATATACTTGCCCGTCACGCTTTGCTCATAAATAGGCAAAAGCACTGACGCGGTCATGTACTCTTGGGTGTTAACCGAAGCCAAACCAAGGTTATTCAGTGCATTTCGGATCACGTCATCAGTGTCAGTGGCTGACGAAGTCCCCAATGAGGCTGATAGAACCTGTTTAAGCCTTGGAATGAAGGTTGATTCTGTTATGAGTTTCAGCTGGCTATAGGCATCGGTGCAGTCCAAATCGCTACTGCTACCACTGAGCATGATGCGCGTGCCATAAATGCGCGAATCAAACCTAATCGCAGTCATCGGGTTAGGATCACTCAGCACCTGATCGAGGTTCTTTTGGCCAATGTCGATACCAATCAAGGTGCACTCTTTGATGTAGTTAAACCACGATTGCTCGATATCCGAGCCGCCGACACGATTTGCATCACCCAACCCAGTGCGATCCATCACCTGTTTTCTCACTTTAATCAGTGTCTGTAAACTGGATGCAAAGCCGTATTCCGTCATGGCGGGAGTTGAGAACGCCGTTTCAAACAATCGCGTGATTTGAAATCCAACAGTCGAAATTGTACTGCCTGCGGCAGCAACACCGATGGGCACATTATCAACCACTCGAACTTGTCCCGTGTACGCATCCTCAATGCTCACTCGGGTACTGGGCCCAAACATGGTTGCAAAGACTAGCCATGAGACTAAGACGTGTTGAAAGTTAATCCCACGACCACCTTGCATTAAGGCCTGAACAGAGACCATCAATACCCCAATGAGCAAGCCAATCCGAACCATTGAAGTAAAGTCGCCTGTACCAGTGATCATCGCAACAGCGTTCAGGACCTGCTCTAAAAAAGCCGAATCCCCGATAGAATAGATTTCCCACATTATCTATTCCCCCAGCGCCGTAGATTTAACGGTGTAATAACGCTGTTTGCGAATGGTCTGAATCACCTGGTTAAAATGTGCCAGCAACTCTTGCTCTGAGCCGTATCTTCGCTGCAACGCAGCGTACTCCTCATTGATTTGGCGACGTGCACGTTCAAGGTCTTCCGTTAATAACTTCGCATAGGCATGATCTTCCGCACCGGAGGTACTTCTAGCTGCATTGAGCATGTCTTCAACCAATGCTCGGGCCATCTCAACAGCAATAAATGGAGCCGCTCGTGAAGCAAACGACCTAGCAGCCCCTTCATTTAATGCAGAAAGTGTTCGAATCATGCCGCCAATGCTCGCAGGAGCCGAGGTCATAAAAGCCTTTTCGGTGGTGCTAGCAGCCCCTGTATTTCGAGCAAACTTAAAAATAATACCGTTACTGGAACCTGTACCAAGAAGTAAATTTTCTACCTGAGTTGATAACCCGGTAAGAGTCACGTTAGTGATTGTTGGGTTCAGACAACCGTCTTGCGTCACTGTGTCACATCGGTACATAGCAACGTTGCCGCCATGAATTAGATGCTCAATAGTCACTTTATTGCCATTCAGCCTGGTCAGTTTTGGGGCTTTACCTTGGCCATCAGCGGCATTAGCAAGATCACCAACAATGATCGAACCAGTCACCGACATAACCGCTTCAAGAAAACGGTCATCCCCAGATGCAAACCAGCTTGATGCCGAGTGACGTTTCAATGCTCGCCAAACCAAGTTGCCTTTAATCGTTTTGTTCACATCAGATGCCGCGACACTCGAAGCGTTCTCGTATGGGTTCTTACCATTGGACTCACTCCAACTGGTAAAAACGTCTCCAGCCCCTTTGAGAGAGCTCAACATGCTGGCTTCTGTTTGCCCCTTCTTACCAAAAGCAGCCAGAGTATCGTTCACGACTCCCTGAGCCATTTGACAGGAATTGCCAAAATATTCGTTCAACTGCTGGATTTTCTTTTGCAGTGTCTCCATGTGCTGGGAGCATTTCTCACACATAGCACTGAGCGCCAATTGGAATGCGTACCCCTTGGCATTTGCCGCTACAGAGCGAAGTAATTGAACAAACTGATCCGCGTTAACAAATGACAAACTTCCAGCGAACATATCAATGCCGCCACAACCAGCTTGGAATGACGGAGGCACCATAGAGACGAGGTTTTCGTTCATGATCCTGTTACGAACAACAACACTTCCACCAGATATAACGCCACGCCGCTGACTCTCGAATACACCAGGCGCAGTGGTGTTGGTCATTGAACCAAACAACTGATTCATCTCCTGTTGCAAGCTTGCTTGGCTCATAGATGAAAAACCAATCGCACAGGCGATTAGCGATACTTGGAATACTTTTTTCATCGTTATAACCCTCCTTGTGCACGCAGATAGCGAACAAGGAACTCAGGGTCCTGTAATATTTTTTCGTTAAGCTCTTGGGCTGACATCGCGAGTGAAACGCCGGGCTGAACAGGTCTGGTGGCATAGTAAGTTTGATCGTCAATCCAACCGGCTTGATGGGCTGCAAGAATGATTCGATTATTGAGCTCATCAAGGCTCATTGCGCCCTGGCCAATCGGAGTGATGACATTAGGCGGGTCAACTAAGAAAACCGCAGGAACAGTCGTAACGGACAAGGATTGAGCTTGTCCTGAATCGACTTTGTAATTTGGAAATTCTCCACTTGGTAAAGGCAAGCCATCGACAGCAATAGCAAACACCTCGAAACCGTAGTTCAAAGCCATGGATTCGATGATAGGCGCTTGAGCATGGCAATAAGGGCAATCCGAACGATAGAAGAAGAACAAGCCAGCCCGTTTTGCTACTTCACCTAAAGCAACATCCCGTTGAGCGCCAGCTTCTCGATCCATCCGATTGGCAGCATAGGTCGCCAAGGGTCTACGACTGATTTCATCCAAAACAGGATCGCCCATGACAACCTGCTGACTAACATCAGCAAACTGTGAGCCCTTATCCATCATGACTCGCTGGAGATACAGATAGGCTCTGACATTCTCATTCGTCGGCTCATCAATTGCCTTGTCCATGAACGACTGCATGTGCTCTCGGAACCAGGCAGCACTGAAAGGCTTTAGCCCGCTCTGACTCGACTCTGCCGCACCTGATTCCGGCTTAATAGGCTCTTCATCCTCCGCTGGCTCAGGAATGACCTGATACCAAAACCAGCCTTCCTGACCACGCTGATAGAATTGCCTATCACTAGCATGGGCGGGCAGGATGAATAGAAAGAAAATAATGATTGGGATGGTCACCCATAGGATGAACCAAGGGAACAAGGGGGTTCTCATTGTCAGCTCCAGAAAATTTCATAGAGCTAACATGCTAATGATCCCGGTAAGAGCGATTGGCCAGATAGATGAATGAATCGTGTGTTTTTCTGACTAGCTGTTGTGACCAGTAACAACAGCTAATTTTAACGAGCCAAATTTATGATTGGACCGCTTTGAGCGATTATCGGAAGTTCAGCTTTTGTCTAATAATGTTAAAATGATGCTAGTTGTTTAAGAGAATCTACTTATGAAAACCATTGGAAAGCTGGCTAAAGAACTAGACATTAACGTAGAAACAGTCCGATTCTATGAACGTAAAGGGATTATCGTGCAGCCACCAAGACCTGATAATGGTTATCGTATATATGACAAAACTCACATCAATCAACTTAAATTCATATTAAAAGCTAAAGCTTTGGGCTTTACACTTGATGAAATCGCTTCACTCATGTCTATGAGTGGAAACTGCGCTGATGTCGAATCGATGGGGTTACACAAGCTTGAGCTGATCCGAGAAAAAATTGCCGATTTGCAACGGCTAGAACAAGTGATTCAAGATATGACAAATTCTTGCAAAGCCAATCAAGACCCCAATTCCTGTCCAATAATAAATTCGCTCAATTAGCTGTTGACTCCGTACCCATATACGGAGTTTAAACTACCTCAAAAGTAGAGGTAATTATGATTAATAAAATTCTAGATAAAGTAGGCTCCGGTGGAGTATGGTTAGCGGCACTTAGTTGTACAGGTTGCTTTCCCGCTTTAGGCTCTCTAGCATCAGCTCTAGGGCTAGGTTTCCTGTCACATTTTGAAGGAATAGCGGTTAACACTTTATTACCGTTATTTGCTGCGCTCGCTTTATTGGTCAACTCGTACAATTGGTATCAACATAAGCATGTGGCAAGAGGCATATTAAGTGTTATTGGCCCAATTGCTGTATTACTGACCCTTTATCCGTTGTGGCAATACGATTGGAGCACTTACTTATTTTACTTTGGGATCACATGGATGGTATTTATGTCAGTGTTGGATATCGTCAAGCCTGTTAAGGAACCCGTATGCAAGGTATAGAATTAGAGTCTAAGATTACTTGTCCCGAATGCGGGTTTAGTAAGGTCGAGACCATGCCAACAAACGCTTGCCAGTGGTATTACGAATGTGAAGGATGCAAAGCGCTGCTCAAGCCGTTAAAAGGTGACTGTTGCGTATATTGTTCTTACGGGACCGTTAAATGCCCTCCTATTCAAGAAGGAAGCAGTTGCTGCAACAAATCTTAATGTTTGCTTTTGGCACTTAGCTTCCAGGTGGCATAGTTCAGCTGGCAGAAATGAGCGAACAGCGGACTTAACGCCGCGCTCTGTGGCAAATTTGCAGCATATTACCTAAAATCCAGAAACAGTTCAGTTTCATCTATTGCTGAGGCCGAAATATCTATAGGTTTATTCCTCGAGTTGAGCGCGAGGATCTCTCAAAACCACCTGATAAACCCCATCATTGCTCCGTTCAAATGCAACCCGGTAATCATTTGCAACATCACGAAAAGGTAGTTGGCGATCAGAGCCTACGAGTAGTTTCTGTCGCCCGTCTGGAGTACATAGATAATCTTGTTGTCGAATACTTCGAAGCAAAAGAACGGGTGGCTCTCCATCAAACCCATTGACGGTAAACCTTCTGAAGCTAGGTAGCCTGTCGGGCGTTGATGCATGATTTATTCGATGCAAGCTAAGCCAATTTTTTGAATGATCACTAACCAGCACATTTAAGGCGTCTAAAATATCAGGCCTTCTTAAACTGATTCGCACTCGTCTGAGGCTATTTCCTAAATCGACGCCGGAATTGGCGATTTCAGTTGAAGCCGCGCGAGATCTAATACCAGATAGAAATACCCAACAAGCCAACAGGGAAGGTAGCCCCATTTCCACGAGGATCGCTACATTGCTCAGCACGTCTGATTCATCTTCCAGCCCAATACTTTTTGCTTGCTGAGATGCTGCGTGTATTAACCAAGGAAACGTGAAGCCGTAAACTCCTTTGCAAATGTCATCAGCACTATCATCCAGCAAAGTAATTTCACGCATCGAGATTCCCGATAGCCATGAAGACCTTATCCTATTAAACGATTTTTTTGCTGGTGCGTCTTGAATAATAGCAGCTGCGTTTTGTATCGCCCAATCTTCTAGCCAGTTTAAAAAGGAAAGTATTGAATCAATGCTGAACTCTGAGTTTGATACTGTCTGTGCGTGATTGACGAAAACTGCTATATCAAGAAATAGCTTCGAGGCAACGGATATTGGAAGGCCTGAAGATCCATATGCCTTCCTTTGAGCCCTATCCGGGATGGATTTTACCAGATAGTCGGCTCGCTTACTTAAGAGCTGAATCAGTTCGTCGGAACTCAATCCGGTATCTGCGCTTGCCTGCAGTGAAGCTAATGAATTTCGAAAAAAATCGTCAACCCATTGTTCTGGCTGGATATTGTTTGGATTAATTATTTCATCTTCCTGAATTGATAAAAGGCTGTCATCAACCAGATCTAAAATGTAATGGAATTCCTCCCGGGATTGATCTTCAAGTGCTGTAAAGTCATTCTCAGCAACCATGGTAAGAAGTTGTTGGAAATTTAGTTGATGCTCATCAGATATACGCTTCAACAGATTCAAAACAAAAAGAAGGCCGCTCTGTACTTCGTTGCTATTTTTCTGGTTAAAAAAATAGTTTGCTAACGCAATGTCTTTTCTAACTTTCCAATCCTCATTTGTTCGGTCAATTGCATAAAGAATTTTTCCTTCTCCATCTATGAAGGCGCGACCGGCTCTCCCACATATGTTCCAAAAGTCTCGATGATCAATAGGATCTTTACTTTTGAAGGGAGTAGAAACAATGACTGAAGAGATTCCTATGTTTACGCCTTGTGCAAGAGTAGTTGAAGCAATAACTAATTTTGGTGCAAAACTTCGCATTAACCGCTCTATTGCGAGACGAGTTTCTGGAGGAAGTCTATTGCTGTGGCAGATAATGCCTTTACGCGCAGCATGAAGTTCTATAGCATTTTCACCTAGATCTTCTATGCATGTAGCTTCAAATAAATCCCATTCGAGTTGAGGCCAACTATGGTGCGGAGCGTCTTCTCCCATTGCGGTTAAAGATGAGGAGGCAAGGCCCGGAATACTGTTAGCACGTGCAGAAAAAATCATCACAGGCCCCACGGTACATAAGCGCAGTGCAGAGGCTGCAATAGCTTCTCCTTTATCTGCAGGAAATGGTTTTCGTCTGCCCTTCCATATACCGGCTCCATGATCAAATTGCCGATTGCATTCTATCTGTTGTACGAATCTTGGGTTAAATGACTCGTATTCACCGCGCCAATCGATGCGAACGTTATTTCCTTGCCATTGCAATATACCGAATCTTTCTGAGGAAGGTTTCCAGTTTGATCGAGCGACATTATTTGGATTGCGTGTTAGCCAATTTGAGATATCTTCAGAGTTGGGAAGCACAGCGGAAAGCATTAAAACCCTAGAATTATTCTTGTTAGATATAATTCGCAGATGGTCTAGAAACAGTTCATTCCTTACATATCTTTCGTTTGCACCTAATAGATGACCCTCATCAACTATTATCAAACCAATTTGCGACATTAATTCAGGGCTCGCTCGTAACATTGCCCGAGTCTTTTCGGGAGTTGCTATTGTAATGCTCGACGACTCTGCTAGTTGGGTGTCCGACCTGCTCAACCTAAACCCACCGTATAGATGTGATACGGGAAAGCCAAGTGGGTCAAAGGTCTTGCTTAAAGTTTGTTCGATTTCGATAGCTAATGATCTAAAAGGTGCCAAATAAAGCACTTTGGCTGCCGGATCACCTAATAGTGTTTGAAGTATGGCTAGTTCGGCCACTCGAGTCTTGCCCGCACTAGTGCGCATATTTATCACAGCACCAGGGGTCGTAGAATCCAAAGCTTTATCAAGCGCATCAATTTGAGAGGTCCAAAGCTCAGTAATACGATTCTTATCAAAGGCTAATAATCGAATGTATTTTTTAACAATATCTTCATCACCATCCATTAACCGCGGTAATCTGGACCATAGCGAATCATCTAAATTGCCAGCCAACATCAGCCTTAATAAGCGCATTACGAGCCAGTGCGAAGGGGAGTCATAATCAGAAGCCAGTTCGACTCCACTAGTAAGAAGTTCGTCGATTCGTTCAGGGATTCGGTGGTCGCCGGAAGCAAAATATTCTAGTGTTAAACTCAATGCTCTTGAGCTTATCAATGCAATAGCATGGTCGAGAATGTCGTGATGGGACTCAAACCTTGTAAGGTCGTCGAGTAGAAATTTATTGGTTAATATAATTACTTGTTCTGGGTCTTTTCTTATAAATGCAGAAATAATTTCTGCTATATCAGATTTTGCCTCGATTTTTCTTATTGTTACAAAAGCACGAGAGTACTGTCCTGCAGCATAAAATGCCATTGCCGATATCAAAACGTGAAAGACACTTGAGTTGTTCTCTTCTGTATGGGGTTGATTTACGTTGCCAAGCAAGCCTGCACCAAGCTCCAATGCATGGACTGCTTCATCAGTCCATTCCTCTTCAGCAATGCTAATAGCGGCGGCTAATATTGAGTATGCTGATATAGTCACTTTGTCTTGTAGAGACGGATCGAAGTTAGGGAAGTTGTCCTGGGTCTCTCCGACTTCATATAGAAGATGACTAGCATTTGATTGGGCAAAGAGATTTACCGTTCCACCTGCTTGAAAGCGTTCAATTATTCTTTGTGCGGTTTCTCTAGGGATTGCCATGAGCTTCCTCCTCAATCCCTTCAAAACATGCAGTAACAAA
Organism: Shewanella sp. Sh95; assembly: GCF_001308045.1. Taxonomy (NCBI): domain Bacteria; kingdom Pseudomonadati; phylum Pseudomonadota; class Gammaproteobacteria; order Alteromonadales; family Shewanellaceae; genus Shewanella; species Shewanella sp. Sh95. Next base: position 2,330 of record NZ_LGYY01000240.1, on the reverse strand, counting down.
TTCGATGGGCTTGGACATGGCCAATGAGATCATGACGAGTTCGCTTATATTACTGTCAGCATGGGTATTGATCGGATTGGCACTATTTTGATTGCTTAAGAGTATTCCGACATAATTTAGATCGAGGTTTCCATTCGCAATTTGTAATGCACAGCTTTCTACTTGGTCAGCCAAATTATTTTGACCAGATTCATAAAGTCTATCTGCTACAAATTGCAGGGAAGCAGGCAAGCCTCCTTGGTAAGAGCTATTAAGCCCCTTAATTATGTCCTCCACGGCCGCTTTAGATGGCACACCTCTAAATTTTGCTTCTCCTATTATTATTCGGGGCTTTCTGCCTCGGAAGTCGAAAGCTAAAACATCATCTCCCTTCATGGATTGATCTACATTTGGGTTGTATCTTAATCGGTAGACTGGAAGATTGGCACCAGACGAAGCAACTATGTATTCAGCTAGAAAAACTTCTGTTAGGTTGCCTTTCTGCGTATCAGAGTGAGTTGGGAAACGCTGTACATTCGCATCATCGATGGTGTAACCAAGTTTTTTTAGAGAAGCGATTTTTCTGTTGTCTCGCGCTATCATTTCGGCACTTGCATGATGTTGGATCAATGCAGGCCTTAGTTCTTGAACAGCATCATTAACTTTTGCGTCAGGGATTAATAACTCTCGATGCGCAATATTTTTGGCAGTAACTAAATCTGTAGAAGCAGCAAAGTAGCCGAAGCTGTTCACTGTCGGGTGTATCCCTAATATGCTTTCGTGTTTTGATTTACGTTTCACCGCCGTCGTTTTGACAGGTGCATTTTCCAGCGGTTCAGACATTTCTATTCTTCCGTGTCTTTAAAAATGTTCTTCGATATAGGCATGAGCCTTTTCGAATAGCTCTTAGTTTCTGCAAAGCTCAAACTATTTTTGATTTATCTTCTTTTATCTCGGAAGATATTTTAAAGCTATCGCTGAAATAAAATTAAGATATGCTCTTCAGGCTAATGAAGCTCATAACGCTTATCCTGCGGAAAAGTCTGTATTTAAATACGGACTTTTTTTATAAATTTAATGTACAGAACACTACATTGCTTTTTTATAACTTACAACTCCTAATAGGTACAACCGATATTTGCATTTGCTACAAATGCGGATTAACCCCTCGAACATACGCTTGCGGCCCCCTGATGCGAACCGGATTTTTTTATCGAAGGTTGAAATGTCTGCTTTTGGCACAGAGACGATCTTCGCTTTGAGCGAAAAGCAGAGATTCAGCACCTCAACACAATCCGCATGCGAATGACCGCTTTTACCGCAAAACCGGACATGAAGCCCGGTTTATTTAAAACGAAATTATCGGTCTATAGGGCTAATTGTCCCTGATGAATGTTGACCGATGACATGTGTATATATTTGAGTTGTCTTCAAATCCGTATGCCCTAACAGCTCTTGAACTGTACGAATGTCTGTTCCCGCTTTTAAAAGCTGCGTTGCGAAAGAGTGCCTGAATGTGTGTGCGGTAACGTGTTTCTGAACACCTGACCGTATAACAGCGCTCCTTAATTTCTTTGTTAGGGACGTCCAATGCAAGTGATGGCGGCAAACATATCCATCCACTGGATGCTTACACCTGACAGATGATGGGAATATAAATTGCCACTTAAAATCAGAAATTGCGTAAGGGTATTTTCGAGCGAGCCCTGGCGGGAGACTTGTTTTACCCTCACCTTCGCAAAGATCCTTTTCGTGAAGATCACGAACCTTTTCAATATGCAATTTAAGGGGTTCAACAAGCTTTTCAGGTAACATCGTGACTCGATCTTTACCGCCTTTGCCACGAAATACATAGACATTCCTTGACTCAAAATCGATATCTTTAACTCTTAGCATTAATAGTTCTGCTTTCCTTAGCCCACAACCATATAAAAGCGAAAACATCAGTTTATAGCTACCGGATAGCTGATTGATGATACTCATTGCTTCGTTATGAGATAAGACGGATGGAACCCGTTTAGGTGCGCGTGCTTTTATCGTATCAGGTAGTAAAGTAAGTTCTCTCTGAAGTATATGTTTATACATGAAGACGATAGCGCAAAGCGCCAAATTTTGAGTAGACGCCGTAACTTGTCGGTTTACGGCTAAATATGTCAAAAAATTAGTTACCTCTTGTTCCCCCATGTTCTTAGGATGCTGTTTTTTGTTAAACAAAATGAAGCGTTTTATCCGTCATTCCGCACCTAATTTTCGATTTAAAAAACTTGACGGCGATCGGTCATTCTGATCTATTACTCTCTTTTGCAGGTAATTCATCATGGCCGCTCCCGCTATCTCTATCCGTAACCTCG
>NZ_LGYY01000184.1:0-48365 GCF_001308045.1 Shewanella sp. Sh95 | reverse complement strand
TTCCACGTTTATCATTGCGAATGATTCGGCCTGTATCTTCCACCAATTGAAGGTAATCGGTTAAGGAAAACGCAATGCCATTGGGTTGGTTGTCACACTCGTTACCAATAAACGGTAATAGATTACTCGGCTGCTCACCTTTTAATGCGGCCCGAATACGTAGTTGGATACTGGTATGGTCGGATTGTTCTAGTGTATCAGCAAGTTGCGCTCGAATCGGATTCAAATCAACATAGGTCATACAGGCTAATACCGCAGCTTCATCGAGTAGGGCTTGCGATTTAAATCGCCCCTCCCAGAAACGACCTGTACAGTTATCCTCTTGATTTGCTTGCCTTGCTATTGGTTCGTTAAGGCAGCGCATAAACCATGAGATATCACACAAACGACTACGATAAAGGGCGATTGAGTGCTTTAATCGGTTGACCTGATGGGCTTCGACTAACTCACCTTTAGCGAATTTTTGCGTTAACTCATCGCCTTTAAACAACTTATGCCACTGCTCAAGCACTTCGCGGTCAGTCCAACGATTTGCCGTCTCGATATCGACTCGCAACACCAGATGCAGATGATTAGACATCACGGCAAAGGCTGCGATATCAATAGCAAAAACAGCTTCAAGTTCAAACATTAGCGATTCTACCCAACCTCGACGATGGTCATAATTTTTACCCGAGTAACTGTCATCACCACATAAAAATGCCCGCCGCACCACGCGGCTACAGCAATGGTAATAGGGCGTGTCTTCAAGACTTATCTGAGTTCTGCGAGGGCGCGGCATACAAACCTCCATGTTTAATGCTTAACCAAAGCATAGTCGGAGGTTAGCTACCTCGCTATTAAGGTTGGGTGTCCATGTTTTGATGCTATTAAGGTTGGGTGTCCATGTTTTGATGTTTTGGGGGCATAAATGTTTTAGAAAAGGCTGTACACCGATGTGTTAGCTGCCTTTTAAGTATGATTCTTTATTACTTGGTGACAGTTATTCTGCATTCAGTAATTCATAGGGGCGGGCTATCGCCTCTTTAAGTTCGCCAAGGGAAAACACCTTCGAAAAGCGCGCAAAGCTTTTGCCATAAAATATTGTTTCTACCACGGGCAGACTAAAGACATTGTATCTCGCGGCAAGCTCTAGGTGAGTTTCACAGTCGATATAGACTAGCTGCATTTGGGGAAAATCCTTGGCTAGCATAGCGGCGATTTGCGGTTTTAGTACCTGACACACGCCACAACTTGGCGCACCGAATAAGAGTAATACCGCTGGATATTGCTTTAGTATGGCATCCAGTTGCTCGGGCGTTTCAATGCTGTGGATAACGGCATTAGGCATGGGCAATCCTATCTAATTTGGTTTTTTACAGACTGAATATCACGGAATTAATCCCCATTTTACGGCACTGCTGCCGAGGAGTGTTCCTATAAAAAATAGACCCACCGTCAGTATGATAATGCCGAATACTATTACCCCTGCTATTTGTGCTCCGCTGAGTTTATCGATCCAATGTGAAAGCTTATTTATCATTTTTGTTTTACCTCGTTACAACATGGATGAGCTGCACCATTGGCTTTCACAGGGAATACCATCGCCATCACCATCCATTTGCGTGTTGGGACAATTTTGAATGTAAAAGGTCGCTTCAGCACAGGAGCGCATATGGCTGCAATGGGTTTTACCTGCTTCACAGTGAAATTGAGGTTCGACTGTTCTTAGAGGTTGTACTTCGGAATAAGTGGCTGGTTTTTCCTCAATAATAGTTTCTTGCCTTTGCTGAAATGCCTTATAGCCAAATCCCGCTATGGCAACAAGTAATAATATTGAAATCAAACGGTTGAGTGAGGTCTGGGGTTTCTTGGTATTGGCGCTTTTGTTGCCTCGATTGACCTGCGGCGTTCGGCTTGCAGCTGTTGATGTGGGGGTTGTTGCCAGTATCGCAACGCCCTCTATTGAAGCGATTACAGCTTTAATTTTGCCGTCATTCTGGACTTCTGTTTGGTATAAAATGCTATCGCCGACTTTCGGTTTTCGCGCCATCTTCTTAAGCACTGAGATATGGATAAACACATCGCGATCACCACTTTTATCAGGCTGAATAAAACCAAATCCCTTTTCATCGTTCCAGCGTACTAGTACGCCTCTCTCCATGAGCATTGATAGTTTCCTTATGAGTTGATTCTGCGCCTAACTGGATTTACTTGCATAAAAGGCTGCCAGCTAAGTTACTCAAGTTACAGCCTTTTGGCAATTTGTATCTGGGTGGCATCGCGATTGATGCTCTTTGCTTTATGCGGGCGATGGCCTCAGTACCTTGTGGTTTATGTGATTTGAAAAACAAATCACCAAACCGTTTTGACTAAATTTTGCGCTGAAAACTTGCCATATTACTGTGTGTCACATAGTATTTGCTGTGTGCCACATAGTATGTACGGCACAGTGTTAATCATAGGAATTGAGTATGACAAGTTCACAGCTAGTCAAAATGCGGCTCGAGTTACGCCGTGGCGTATTAGTGTTGGCGGTATTGGGATTGTTAAAACAACCCCATTATGGTTATTCGCTTCGCAAACAGTTGCAGGACGGCGGTATCGATATCGACGAGGGAACGCTGTATCCCTTAGTGCGCCGTTTAGCCGAGCAGGGATTGTTAGAAAGTGAGTGGCGACAGGCTGAAGGGCGCGAACGCCGTTACTATCAATTGTCATCATCGGGGGCTGAGCTACTTAGCCAACTAACCGAGGAATGGCAGCAACTTAATGGTGCCTTGGCATTTTTGCTAGGGCAGGTTACCGATGAGAATACAGAGGAAAACTGATATGGAATTAGTTGACCGTTATATTGCCGCTGTGCAACGGGAATTGCCCGAAGATAAACGTCAGGAAATTAGTCGTGAACTCAAAGCCAATATCTGTGATCAATTGGATGCCCTTGCTGAACAAGGTGATCTGTCGGAATCACAAATCGCCGCAGTGTTAAAGCAAATGGGACATCCGGCACTGGTCGCTTGGCAATTTGTGCCACCAAGCCCCATAGTGGCTAATGAAGATATCTCTTTGTTTAAGTACACCTTGTATATGGTGCTGGGCGTCTTATTTGTATTGCAGGTGATTGGTGGGGCGACCCAATGGCTTGGTGCGACTGAAGGGAGTTTATTAGGATTTCTGCTGCATATTGTCCATGGCTTTATCGGTGATGCTTGCTTTGCATTTACCGTAATTGTGTTGTCATTTTGGAGTTTTTCAATTCAGGGAAAATCAATTTCCGCTGGCTGTAGTAAAGACTGGCAACCGCAACAACTGCCCAAAGTGGTGCCTTCTTGGCAGCAAATCCGCTTTAGTGATGTGTTTTTCGATCTAGCGACTTATCTTTTTTTACTCTTGGTAATTTGGAATAGTGTCTGGATGAGCGCCGAGCAACTGGTGGCACGTTCAGTTATCTTCAGTGTTAATGCACAGCAATTGCTGCAATGGTTTAGCCCCATTATCTTGCTGTCTATTTTCAATAGTCTTTGGCAACTGCGCCGTCAGGTGTGGACGGCAACATTATTGCTAACGAATATGGGGATGAATCTAGCCTATGCGTTATTGCTTGTCTTTCTGGCGTTTAACTCGCCATTGTTACAGGTTCAAGGATCTGACTTAAATGGTCTTTTTACAGTAGAACAGTTAGATAAATGGTTAAGCCATGTCCTGTTGATTACCGCATTATTCCCCAGTTATGAATGTATCCGTGATCTGTTGAGGTGGCGAAAGTTAACTGCAAGCTAGAGGCTTAAATGGTGGCGTGATTCGTGGTGAGGGATTATTTGTTTTGCTTACTGCTAATACTTGCTTGCGCTTGTTGCTTGTACAGTTCAAATAAACCCTGCTGCTTCATTTTTTTGAGTTGTGCAGCAAGGTTTATAGCCAGTTGGCTATGGCGCTCGTTTAAATACCCATAGCTTGTGATTGCCTCTAATGTCGCTATCGGTTTTATTAGGCCGTCTTTAAACTCAGGAGTTTGCTGAAGGAGTTGTGAACTTATTTCTGAATCGATGTAGATATCTATCCGGCCGTGAAGTAATTTTCGAAATGAGTTAATGGGTGAAGATGATTCACTAAGCCGCGTTTCTGGGATAAGCGCTGTAAGGATTTGTTCTACTCGCAATATGCCTCGGTAATATTCAACCTTATAGTCTGCTGTGGTTAGTGATTGCCAATCAGCAAGCTTGATATTCGGATTATTACTAAAGGCGATTAAATGTGTTTCGATAATGGGTTCTTCAACCCTAATCACATGTTGTACTTTATCGCCATAGGTGAACACTCTACCGGGTTCGCCATCGACTTTACCTGACTCCAGCATTTTGCTGGCTCGAATTGCGGGTACGAGTTCATAACTAAATTGATAACCCAGTTGGTCTAAGGCATGGCTGTAAATGAGTTCGGCCCATTTAAAGTAAAAGCTATGTTCTGGATCCTCATAAAACGCCATAGTAAATATGGGTTTATCCGTTACAGTCGCCGCTGTTGGCGAAGGTGTGGTTTCACTCGATTGGGCGCTTAAGCAAAAGACGATTCCAATTAATATATTGGATATACCCGCAAGGTTCCTAAACGGCATGCTCACTCCCTTTAATATTGACTATATAACCTGAACTCGGGGTAACGAGTGTCAAAAAATCTAAACTCAACAAACTAAATCAATGCTATAAATGATTATTTTTAAAAAAAATTTTTCTGACTGATGCGCAGATTTTTGCGCATATCAAGGCACTCTGTCGTACGCATAGTGAGCTCTGGTTATATAGAGTATAGCCATCCTAATTCACTGGCTTAGCTTTATTCTCCCTTGTTCTTCGAACGGTGAAAAACCTCAATATCGGCAATAAAATGTGATCTGGTGGCGGACAAATTGTCCTTTTGCCGATAAAAGCGTGCGACTCAGCACATAAATTTGACAGATAAATGTTGTTGGCGATTTTTCTCTCACTGGAGTTTGAGCTAGATCCGCTTTTATGCTGTGAAGGCAGTGTTAAATCCGCGTCATCAACTCGTTGACTCGGGAAACACTCAATGAAACTAAAACAACACATTTTAAAAACACGGTCAGCTAAAGCCTATTTAACCAGCGTATGTTTATTGCCACTTTGCGGCTTATCGGCCACAGCACTGGCCGATGATCTGGATAAAATCGAGCGTTTAGAAGTGCGTGGCAGGCAAATTAATACCTTAGGCCATAGCACTTCGGCGTCGGAAGGGATAGTGGGTGCGGCGGAAATCGAGAGTCGCCCGCTGCTGCGCACAGGGGAGATCCTCGAGTTTGTCCCCGGGATGATCGTCACTCAGCACAGTGGTTCGGGTAAGGCGAATCAGTATTTTCTACGCGGTTTTAACTTAGACCATGGCACAGATTTTAATACCCGTGTCGAAGGTATGCCGGTCAATATGCGGACTCACGGTCATGGTCAAGGTTATACGGATCTTAACTTTTTAATCCCCGAGCTGTTAGGGGAAATCCGTTACGCCAAAGGAGCTTATTATCCTGAAGTGGCAGACTTTTCCGGCGCGGGCGCGGCACAAATTCAGCTCGCCGATGAACTCGCTTATCGCCAAGTTGGGGTGACCTTAGGGGAATACGGTTATCAACGGCTGGTGGCCACTCAGGATATGAAGACCGAGGTCGGCCGATTTATTTTAGGAACAGAATTACAGGCTTACGATGGTCCTTGGAGTGATATTAAGGAGGATGTCAGCAAGATCAATGTGGTAGGTCGCTATCTTACCAAGCTTAATGGCGGGGACTTTAGCCTCACTATGATGGCCTACGACAATAGCTGGAATTCGGCGGATCAAATTCCGGCGCGGGCGGTGGAGTCTGGGCTGATTGATTTTTACGGTTCACTCGACACCGATGTGGGCGGTGAGGCCAGTCGTTACAGCATTTCGGCGAATTATGACGCTGGCAACTGGCAGGCCAATGCCTATGCGATACGCTCGACCATGGATCTGTTTTCAAACTTTACCTACTTCTTAAACGATCCCATCAATGGCGATGAATTTGAGCAGGTCGATGAGCGCACCATTTGGGGCGGCGATATTAAACGCGACTGGCAAATGAGTCTGGCGGGGACACAAATCAATTACAGTCTAGGTGCCGATGTGCGCTACGACGATATTGGTGCCGTGGGTTTATATAACACCAAAGCACGGGAACGCCTCAGCACTGTGAGACTCGATGAAGTGCAGGAACTCTCTACGGGATTGTTTGGCAAGCTGGAGTGGTTGCCTGCTGACCAATGGCGTTTGAATTTAGGCTTGAGATACGACTATTTCGATGTGCAGGTCGATAGTGATAATCCCCTCAACAGCGGTGATGCTTCCGATGGTATGTTGAGCTTAAAGGCGGGCGCTTCCTACCTAGTGAACGATAATCTGGAACTTTATATGAATGCGGGGCAGGGATTGCATTCTAACGATGCCCGCGGCGCAACCATTAAGGTCGACCCAGTCACGGGCGATCCGGTTGAAAAGGTCGATTTGTTAGTGCGCTCCAATGGTGGCGAGTTTGGGGTCAAATACTATGATCGCGACTTTATTAACTTCTCGGCGGCGCTTTGGTATTTGGAACTCGACTCTGAACTACTCTTCGTTGGCGATGCGGGCAATACCGAACCAAGCCGCGCCTCTGAGCGTTACGGCGCTGAAATCACGGCCTATTATTGGCTTAACGATGATGTGAGCTTAGATATGGAACTGGCCTGGACCCGTGCCCGTTTTACCGAAAATGAACTCGATGAAGGCAAATATGTCGATGGTGCCGTGCCCTTTGTTGGCAGTGCGGGCATTACCTACCGTCCCGATGGCGATGGTTGGTATACCAGTGTCAGGCTGAGATATTTAGGTGAGCGGATCCTCGATAGTTTTGATGAGCATAAAGCCGATGACACGACTTTAGTTAACCTTGCCCTGGGTTATCAGTTATCGGGCTTCGATACTAAGCTGGAGCTATTGAATATATTTGATAGCAAAGACCACGATATCGATTATTTCTACGAGTCTCGTCTAGCGGGTGAGCCAGCTGAAGGTGTGGAAGACTTGCATTATCATCCCGTTGAGCCGCGTATGGTACGGGTGAGTGTCAGTTATCGTTTCTAACTTGAGTGACCATTGCTAGCGCCAGCCTTACGCTAAGTTTATTCTGCACCTAGGATAAACTTAGCGTTTCTATTCTGTTTAACATCATCATTTCGACATCTAGCTCAAATAAAATATTTTTAAAATCAAGATAGTTAGTCATGTTAGACATTAGGGTTGTAGGCGCTCTTTAAGGGAATACCCTCAAACACTCAATACTAAAATTGGTGATGAATATTAAACGGATCGCTGCCGTTATCTCCTGAAGTTTAATCATGGCATTAGCCACTTCCGTTACCGCTTCTTCTACCAACGAGGTGAATGGCAACGTTTAAGGCAAGCCACTTAACAGCCCAATACCAAGTGAACAATGCTAATAAGGGGCAACGCTGGCAGATGACACTACTAAGAGACGGACAAGATTCTATTATTTAAAGGGATAACACCACCTTTGAACAATAGGCTCCCAATGGCGAGTATTTGCATTATTTCTCCGTTGAAAGTGCTCTGTCACTTAGCGCAAGGGTGACTTTCGGGCGTTAAACATCAAGCACGATCGTGAGCTGTTATACCATGTGATCTCACTGGTATTGCCCGCTGATATAACTAACATTGGCCTAAAACAACTACTTTATTGAACTAACACAATTACTTTGCTTTGTGGTTTAAAGCGTTATCGAACACGGTCGCAGTGGCTTCTATAAATAGCGAAGGCCATGCCATTGAGGCACAAGACGGCCACGGCAGTCATTCGCACTCATCCGCCATTTGGCATTTTTTGGGAGGGCGCTGCAATAATTTACTATTCCGACCAAGAGCTCGGCGGCTAGAATGAGTAGTATCTAAAGTTGTGTTTGCCCTGTGAGATGAAGCTTGTCCTATGAGCCGTGTGACTCCCGTTGAAAATATCAATTACTGGCGCCATCCCAGTCTCTCGGGCATTGAACTGAGTCAGGCGGAATTTACCCATTTCAGTTTTGATAAACACGTGCATCTGGATTATCACTTAGGCGTGGTGACTCAAGGGGCACAGCAATTTATCAATAAGGGCTGCCATTATCAGCTAGGACAACATGGGCTATCGACCCTCAATCCCGATGAAACCCACGATGGACAAAGCTGCGACGCCGAAGGTTATCGGGTTAAGGTGATGTCGATCCCCGTGGAATATATGAATGGTATCAGCCTAGAGTTAGGGCTGAAGGCCCATTTCTTTAATGCACCTATGGTGGATGACCCCGCGTTATATCAGTACTTTATCCAGTTGCATGATTTGCTTATCCAAGGCCAATGTTCTGAGCTTGCGGCCGAGTCCCATCTGCTGAATTTTATGCAGCTGTTATTAACGCGCCATCCGGCAGGAGTGCTTAAACTTGAGCAGGATAGGGGGCTATCATGGCAGCAGTTAAATCGAATCAAACAGAAAATCCACGATGAACCTTGGCAAAACACTCAGCTTGAAGGTCTAGCCAATGAGGTCAACCTGAGTAAGTTTCAATTTTTAAGGCAGTTTAAACAGGCAACGGGGATGACGCCCCATGCCTACGTTAAGCGGGTGCGATTAGAGTTAGCGAAAAAGTCCTTAACCGATGGCGCACTGGTGGTAGATGTGGCACAGCAGTTAGGCTTTTTCGACCAGAGTCATCTAAATAAGGCGTTTAAGCAGGCTTTTTTACTCTCTCCCGTCCAATTCCAGCGACGCATGCTTTAATACGATTGGTATAATTTGTCTCGGTAAATTAACCGCGTGCAATTTCTTACAATGCAGGTGCTACAGGCTTGGGCATACTGACGTTCTTATCTGTTTTTGCGGAGCCCTATTGATGGATGTATCCCTGTTAGTCACTTTAGCCGTTATTCATTGTGTTGCCTTAGTCAGCCCCGGGCCGGACTTTGCCATTATGGTGAAGATTGCCACCTCACAGCCGCGAAACACCGCAATCGCAACGGCGGTCGGGATATCGGCGGCGATTTTAGCCCATACCATTTTGAGTTTAACCGGCGTTAGTTTAGTGATTAAAAGCTCTCATACCTTGTATCTCTTAGTGCAATTGCTGGGCGCTTCGTATTTGGCGTGGATGGGATTTGGCGCACTAAAGGCCGCGGTGGCTTTTTTCAGTAAACCCAAAACCGTATTGAACGGTGAGGGCGCCGATCCTTCTGGATTCACTACGACATCAGAAAACAGCCTTGATATGCCCACGGCGGGTGCGGTCAACGCTTTGTCAGCTAAACAGGGTTTTATGAGAGGGCTTTATACCAATTTATTGAATCCTAAAGCCTTAGTGTTTTTCATAACCTTATTCTCCGCACTGATCACTCCCAGCGTGACGCCCGTGACTAAAGTCGCCGCCGCGCTGTTGTTATTTGTGTTGTCACTGCTGTGGTTTGGCTTTTTGGCGCTGATGCTCTCTAAGGCCAAGGTGCAGCAAAAGCTGCAACGACTGACGCCTATCATCGATGCGGTGATTGGGGTGATCTTTATGTCGGTCGCAGTGGCGATAGTGTCTAGTTTGCTGTTGGCTTAATGAGAACTGAGCGAGGCTGTGATTCGGCTTTTAACACATAGTCTTGGATGGGATTGTTTATGTTTATCCCATCTTAGCTATGCTATCCTTGCCAAGTCTTAATTTGGATGTTTTTGACTTTAAAGGAATAAGCCATGCCTCATGCTCTGTCTTCTCGAACATATTCAGCTATTCATCGACTTTCGCGCTTAGGGCTTTTTGCAGGCTTGCTGCTGGGGAGTCTAAGCCTTGCGCCACAGGCTTTGGCTGCACTAGAAGCGGAATATGTGCCGCAGGTGCAAGCTTTGATTGATGCGGCCAAGGCGGGTGATCCTCAGGCGATTGCTAAGCAGATTGCTTATCCTCTCAAGCGGGAATATCCGCTCCCCGATATACAAAATCCACAGCAAATGCTGACGAGATTCCAGCAAGTCTTTGATAGCAAGTTGCTGAGTCAAATCGCCCATTCGACCACAGAGAACAACTGGGAGACTATGGGCTGGCGCGGCATTATGCTCGATCACGGCAGTGTCTGGTTGGACTTTGATGGCAAAATCTCGGGCATTAATTATCAAAGCCCAGAGGAAGCCAAATTAAGAGACGAGCTAATCGCGCAGCAAAAATTGATGCTACACGAGAGTGTGCGCGAATTTGCTAGCCCAGTACTCGCGTGGGAAACCGCGCGATTTACCATACGTGTCGATGCCATCGATAATAACCAATACCGTTATGCTGCTTGGGCAAAGGGTAAATCCCTGAGCGAGAAACCTGATTTAGTCCTCAAAAAGGGTCAATTGGTGCGTGAGGGGACTGGTGGTAATCATTCTTTCCAGTTTAAAAGCGGTCCCTATCGCTATGTTTGCGATGTGATAGTGCTCAGCGCCGAAGAGAGTCCTGTGGGTAGACTTTATGTCTACAAAAACGATCAATTGCTGGTGCAGGAGCCTGTGATTAAGGCGCTATAGCTTAATTGGTCATTCACTTAAGGCAATTCCCTGATGCGAATGCCATCGAGGTTGCCTGTAGCTGTCTTTTATCAACACCGGATTTAGGTTTGTTGTGATGATTAATCCCGCCAAAATCGCCGTTTTCGGCACTGCCATAGTGCTGTTGTTTTTACTAACTGAATGTCGCCAAAAAGAGCAAATTCCCCTGTGCGGCCATGTCGAAGGTACGCCAATCGATACTAGCTTTGATGGCGGCCTAGACAATAACGACCGCACTCTGGCATCAACCAACTGCTTAAAAATCAAAGCACTTTACGATAAAAGTGATCGCCAAACTAAATGGTTTAGCAGTTCGCCTTCTATCGCTGTGATGAACGCCTTGGGTTACTTAAAACAAGATGATGCCGACAACAGTGGCGATTCCTATGCGATGACATTTAATGTACAGGAGGAATTTGTGTTTGGACCAAGCCGAGGAGAATATGCGCAGTTTCGTCAGGACGGTAAGGGCGTTATCTTACCCGGCACCGAAGCGGCCAAGGGCAATGAGGCCAAGGTTGGTGTTAACGGTCAGTTTGACCGCTGGTGCCAAAAATTGGCCTCAATCGAGTTTGCTGGTAAAGACAATTGGCGCAGGCCAACGGAGCTGGAGTTAAATACCCTCTATGGGGATGGCGAGAGTCGCGCAGCCTACCAACGTGCGCAGTGGAGCTCAACAATCCCTTCTTGGTCTAGCACAGTGTATGAGACCGAATTCGAGGTCGGCATTATCTCGGTCGCCTCCAGCGGTTATAGCTTTCGCAGTTATGCCAATAGTGCCAAATTTGCTGTTTGTGTCGCCGCGTTTTGACCCGCTAAAGAGAGCTTGAACAAGCTCTTTTTTCGCCTTATTTAATCAACTTAATCAGCGCTTTAAATCGATCGCCTTGGGCCTCGTGTTGCAGTTCAAATAACAGTGACTCCACATTGGTCAACGTGGCTCCCTTGGCGGTCATCATTTGAATGCCCAGTTGTTTATTGTCAACGCTGCGGGAAGAAACGGCATCGGCGACGACATGCACTGAGTAGTGCTGATCGAGCAGATCACGGCAAGTCTGGTATACGCAAACATGGGTTTCTATCCCCGCGAGCAACACCTGTTTCCGCCGAGTTTGGGTTAACGCATTAGCAAATTCATCACAATACCAACCACTAAAGTGTTGCTTGGCAATGGGCGAGCCCGTTTTTTCGAGTAAGGTTTTTAACTCTTCAGTGGTCGAGCCTAGTTTGGCGGGTAATTGTTCGAGCCAAAGGATAGGAATTTCAAACAGCTGCGCGCCTTGGATGAGTGTACTCAACTGCTGATGAAGCTTGGCTGAGTTATCCATGATCTGAGCGAGCTTTCCCTGCACATCGACGATAACGAGTACACATTCTTCGGGTTTTAACATCGGGTATTCCTTCTGCGCGGGTGGAATAAAGGCATCGTTTAGCGTTTGCTCTGCTTATTTTGTGAATTGTGTGTTTTTACACTGTTAGTAAACCCTAATTGAGCAGCCTCACCAATAGGGCAAAAGTCGAATATGCCGTGCACTTAAATTGCTCACTAAAAGAGTGCGCTGCCTCAACGCTTGCACAAGTCTGGTGCATTTTTAATCGGCTAACTCAAGTGTATTCTTTATTATTTCTTTTAAATCAATAAATTAAAATTCTGGCCTAATGATTGAATTATCTTGGCTACAAGTTAATAACAATCGCGTTTTTGGAGGTCAGGATGAAACTAGTCAGCGCTATCATCAAGCCATTTAAATTGGATGATGTCCGTGAAGCTATCGCCGGTATTGGTATTGAGGGGATGACGGTGACCGAGGTTAAAGGTTTTGGCCGTCAAAAGGGGCACACAGAGTTGTATCGTGGCGCCGAGTATCAGGTGGATTTTTTGCCAAAAGTAAAACTAGAAATTGCCACTAAAGCAGAAAATCTCGACATGTTGATTGAGGCAATTACCACTGCGGCTCATACGGGAAAAATTGGTGACGGCAAGATTTTCGTTATCGACTTAGAACATGCCATCCGTATTCGTACGGGTGAACTCGACACTGAAGCGCTATAGGGGGCGGAAGATGGAAGAACTAACAAAATTAGGCGTGACAGTCTCTGAACTGCGCTTTGCACTCGACACCTTTTATTTTTTGATTTCTGGCGCCTTAGTTATGTGGATGGCAGCGGGTTTTGCCATGCTAGAAGCTGGCTTGGTACGCTCTAAAAATACCACCGAAATTTTAACTAAAAACGTGGTGTTATATGCGATTGCCTGTGTGATGTACCTATTGATCGGCTACAACATTATGTACGTCGACAATGCCGAAGGCGGTTGGTTGCCTTCACTCGGTACGCTAATTGGCTCACAAGCTAGCGATGCTAACCATGCCTTGGAATCAGACTTCTTCTTCCAAGTGGTGTTTGTGGCAACGGCGATGTCGATTGTCTCTGGCGCCGTCGCTGAACGGATGAAGTTATGGGCTTTCCTGTTCTTCTCCGTGGTGATGACAGGCATTATCTATCCTGTAGAAGGCTACTGGACTTGGGGTAAAGGCTTTATCTCTAGCTTGGGTTTTGTTGACTTTGCGGGTAGCGGTATTGTGCACATGACAGGTGCTGCGGCGGCTATCGCTGGGGTGTTACTGCTCGGTGCTCGTAAGGGCAAATATGGCCCTAACGGCCAAGTCAACCCAATCCCAGGCTCTAACCTGCCAATGGCGACTTTAGGGATGTTTATTCTGTGGATGGGCTGGTTTGGTTTCAACGGTGGCTCACAATTAATGGTCTCAGATGCGGCTAACGCTAGCTCTGTCGCTAAAGTCTTTGTGAACACCAACACCGCGGCCGCTTTTGGTGCTATTTCTGCCCTCGTTGTGTGCAAAATGATTTGGGGTAAAGCAGATTTGACCATGATCCTCAACGGTATTCTGGCGGGCTTAGTGGCAATTACCGCCGATCCGCTGTCGCCTTCACTGCTGATGGCGGGTGTGATTGGCCTAGTTGCTGGTGGCTTAGTGGTGTTCTCTATCGTGGGTTTGGACAGAATTAAGATTGATGACCCAGTCGGTGCAATCTCTGTACACGGCGTAGCGGGTTTCCTCGGTTTAATGTGTGTGCCGTTATCAAATGCCGACGCTACTATCACGGCGCAATTAACGGGTGCAGCGATTATCTTCGCATGGGTATTTAGCGCGTCGTTTGCGGTGTGGTTTGTACTGAAGATGACCATGGGTATCCGTGTTTCTGAGGAAGAAGAATATAACGGTATGGATGCATCTGACTGTGGTATCGATGCTTACCCAGAGTTTGTGACAGTAAAAAGTGCGGGCTAACTCGCGCTGATACACTTGATGCCTCTAAGGGATAAGAGGATAGTAAAGCAGAGCCGAGTGCTCTGCTTTTTTTATGGGTCTTCGATTCTACTTGCACCGCAACAAGGAGCTAACGATGCGCTTAATCTCGGATCTCACCGCACCACTTAGACGTACCTGTTTGCTCGGGAGTATGCTGAGTGCTCTCTTAGCCTTGCCCACTTTTGCGGGGCAAGTTGTGGTGACTCGCTCGGATAAGCCTTTCGATGCTTTTGCTGTTCGCGACCAAGTGCTGAAAGATAATGAATGGCAGGAGTCTTTGAGAAGACAGGAGCAAATTCAAATTCTGCAAGCCTTGCCCCTTGGGTGTATCGTGCAGATGCAGCCATACCGTTACTTTCGCTGTGGCCAAGATAACTATCGTCCTTACCGTTATCAGCAGCAGGATGTGTATATCAAGGTTGACCCTCCGGCGCAGCGTTAACTCTCAAACTGCCGCAATCCTATGCGACAGGTCGTTATTTTTTGTAACCATTTAATGACGTCTTTTTGGCCAAGTGTAATAAGCTCAAATAGGAGCCTTATGGTCTGGGGGACGTATCATGATACAACTGCGCACCATCTCTAGCGGTATATTCTACTCATTATTACTTTTACTATTATTGGGTTGCAGCTCGACAGCTCCCAAACCTAGTGATAATGAGATAGATGCCCTGTTTGCCGATTCGTTGTTTACACCGGTTAATAATATTCCTAGCGTCGAGGATATTTTTAGTCTTCCGCCCTCTGTGGTAGCCGATGTCCGGCGTGCCTACGATCGCTATAGCTTCTCGACGAAAAATCCCCTTGCGGTGCACGAATGGTTAGCCAGTTATATCAATGCTAACCAAGATGGTGGCCACAGCGACTTTCACTATCAAGATAATCTGACTCAAACCGCCAGCGAAACCTACGCCCAGCGTGCGGGGAATTGTATGTCGTTGGTGGTCATGACATCGGCGCTAGCGGATATTTTTAAGATTGGCACTGAGTTTCAGGATATTGCGATTGAACCCGTTTGGGATAAACAGGGCGAGTTTTATCTGATTAACGGCCATGTCAATCTGCGCTTGCTACCCGCTTCAAGCGTGCATGCGGTTTATGTGTCGACCCATGCCATTTTGGTCGACTTTATGCCCGAGCGCGCCCTGCGAGGCTACAACAAAGTGCAAATCAATCGCCAGACCTTAACTGCTATGTTTTACAACAATATGGCCGCCGAGTCTTTAGTCGAAGGAGATTTAGACCGAGCCTACGCTTTGGTTAAAGCGGGTTTAAAATCTGGACACTTTATCGCTGCACTCAACACCTTAGCCGTGATTTATCGCCACAAGGGCGATGAGCAACGTGCAGAGCAAGTTTATCGCTACGCCCTTAAGTTTGATGCTAGCGATATGACGACCCTCTATAACTTAGCGGTGATCTTAGGTGAACAGGGGCGTTTAGATGAGTGGGCACAGATCCATAAAGTGCTTGAATTAGCGCGCATTCGTAACCCTTATTACTACTATGATATGGGCGAGCAGGCCTACGATGAGCATCAATACCGTGAGGCGCTCGCTTGGTATCAAAGGGCGGTTGATAAGGCCGATTATCGCCATGAGTTTTTCTTTGGTCTGTCACGCACCTATTGGGCGCTGGGTGATGAAAAACGCGCTAAACAGAATATGGAAAAGGCGGTGGCACTTAGCCGCGAAGCCACCGATAAGCATCGTTATCAGGCCAAGTTACAGGCCATGCAGCAACACTAAATTCTTAACTCAACCTCCTTTGTTTGTGCTTAATACCTGATAAAGGAGGTTTTTTATTTCCGCTTTCATCACCGCTTGCTTCCAACCCCAACACTTGCTTGGCTTTAGTTTGCATATCACATTGAAATATTTGGATTTGTATTTTTTAAAAATATGTTAAAACAAGATGTTATAGCTGATTTTTTGAAATGGAGACAACTTGGTTGCATTAGCGGCGCAGACTGGATAAATTGAATTCAGTATTGCAGTCGAGATCCCTATTGCAGCGATAAAAATAGCCTAAACACGAGAGTTGGAGCAGTAAATTATGTATTACCAAAATGATGACGTTCGCATTAATGAAGTCAAAGAGTTACTTCCACCGATTGCGATTCTTGAACGATTTCCTGCTTCCGAAAACGCTGCTGCAACTGTGTTTAACGCCCGCCAAAGCATCCATAACATTCTCGCTCGTCAAGATGATCGTTTGTTAGTCGTTATTGGCCCTTGCTCTATTCATGATCCTAAAGCTGCATTGGAATATGGCCAGCGACTGGTTGCGCTCAGAGAACGTTATCAAGATCAGCTCGAAGTGGTGATGCGTGTTTATTTTGAAAAGCCGCGTACCACAGTGGGTTGGAAGGGGCTCATCAACGATCCTTATATGGATAACAGCTTCAAACTGAACGATGGTTTGCGTACCGCGCGTAAACTCTTGGTCGATTTGAATGACTCTGGCATGCCGACCGCGGGTGAGTTTCTCGATATGATTACCCCGCAGTATGTGGCGGATATGATGTGTTGGGGCGCTATTGGTGCTCGCACTACGGAATCACAAGTACATCGCGAGTTGGCCTCGGGGTTATCTTGTCCAGTAGGCTTTAAAAATGGTACCGACGGCACGATTAAGGTGGCGATTGATGCCATTGGCGCCGCGAATGCGCCGCACCACTTTTTATCGGTAACTAAATTTGGCCATTCGGCGATTGTGTCGACCAAAGGTAATCCTGATTGTCATATCATTTTGCGTGGCGGCCGTGAGCCAAATTATAGCGCAGGCCATGTGGCGCAAATCAGCGAGCAGTTGAAAAAGGCTAAGCTAGTCGACAACATCATGATCGACTTTAGCCACGCCAACAGCAGTAAACAATATCAACGTCAAATGCAGGTTGCGAACGAGGTTGCTGAGCAAATAGCGGCGGGTAATAAGGCAATTTTCGGTGTGATGGTTGAAAGTCACTTAGTCGAGGGACGCCAAGATCTGATCGAAGGTCAAGCCTTATGTTATGGTCAGAGTGTCACCGATGCCTGTATTGGCTGGGAAGATACGGAACGTTTGTTAGCGGTGTTAAATCAGAGTGTAATTGAGCGTCGTCAGCGCGATTAATACGCTTAAAGATCAAAAACAAAGGCGCTATCCCAGCGCCTTTATTTTTATTATTTTTTGCTCATTTCGGCTAAATATTCGTTCGCTTTGGCTAAGCTACCAAAAGCGGCAATCAGGTTATTTCGGCCTTTGTCCTGAATTTCTGGATTCCCTGACTCGATCATCATCCACACCCAAGTTTGGATCAGTGGTAACGGCGGGTATTGAACTTTGGCTGAATCCAACATAAAGCATCCTTCGATCTTGATTTATTTGAGTTATCTTAGTGTTATCGCAAAACGAGTACAGAGCATATTGCTTCACTCGCCGCTGCGGCCAGAGGTTTGCAAATCCTGCTGCTAGTGAACTTAAGTCCATGGGGCATTTTGGGTAAAACCGACAAAATAATCAACACTCCAATCCATGTTATCGCAGCCTATTTTAGCGTTCATTATTCGGATAAAACCTTGCAACTACGGCATTTCTTATCGTTAATAAGCCCTTAGTGATTTCTCCTAGGGTAAGTCGTTAGTGTGGCATTTTTATATCGAGGCACTTCTATGCGGATATCTAATTAAAGACGTTTCATTACTTCAGTACCGGCAGCTGGTATAAGTGGTAATTGTGCCAAGTGACAAGTGGTTTGTCTGTCAGAAAAATCTGATTGATTTTATTAAAACTTTATCCTTTGATTCACTTTATTATTCGCCATGCTGTTACAATTGATTGACTTAGGCAAAGGTTTAGATATATGCGTCCAACACTGTACTTTGAAGGTCCCATCGATAAGCTCAATTGGCATGTGATTAAATTGCTCTGGCCCTATTTGCTTGAATATAAGGGGCGGGTGGCATTGGCGATGTCTTGCCTTATTGTTGCTAAGCTTGCTAGTGTCGGTTTGCCGTTTGTTCTCAAAGATATAGTCGATACTTTAGATGTTAATAAAACAGCGCAGGCCTTGAGTGTGCCTATCGGCTTAGTATTGGCCTATGGCGCAGTACGACTGTTAACAGCCATTACGGGGGAAATCCGCGATACCTTATTTGGTCGAGTAACAGAGCGGGCTATTCGGCGTTTAGGCCTTGCGGTGTTTGATCACCTACATCGACTCGATTTGGATTTTCACTTAGAGCGACGCACGGGCGGTTTATCGCGAGACATTGAACGTGGCACCAGTGGCGTGAGCTTTTTGATGCGTTTTATGGTGTTTAACATAGTGCCGACGCTGTTAGAAATTGCCATGGTCATTGGCATTTTCTTTTTTAATTATGGACTTGCCTTTGCCGCTATCACCTTTACCTCCGTGATGGCCTACATTTGGTTTTCGGTCATTGCTACCGAGTGGCGTACCGAATATGTGCGCGATGCCGCCAAGGCCGACTCCCTCTCTAATACCCGCGCTATCGACAGCCTGCTGAATTATGAAACCGTGAAGTATTTTAATAACGAGAAATATGAATCGGATAGATACGATCAGGCCCTAGAACAATGGGAAGTCGCTAAGCGTAAGAATCGTTTATCGCTGTTTGCCCTCAACGGCGGGCAGGCGCTGATTATTGCCTTAGCGATGACGGCGATGATGGCGCTAGCGGCTTATAAAGTGACCAACAATGAAATGACCATAGGTGACTTTGTGCTGATCAATGCTTTTATGATGCAGCTCTTTATGCCGCTAAACTTCTTGGGATTTGTCTACCGTGAAATCCGTGGCGCTTTAGCCAATATCGAGCGGATGTTCAGTTTGCTGGATAAACACCCTAGTATTATAGATAAACCCGATGCATTAGATTTTCACCCTTCCCGTGGCGAGCTCAGTTTTGAGCAGGTCAGTTTTAACTATGAGGACAGACCCATACTGCGTAATGTTAGTTTTAAAGTTGCAGCGGGTAAAAAGGTCGCTGTGGTTGGGGATAGCGGTGCGGGAAAATCCACATTAATCAAACTATTGTTCCGCTTTTACGATGTAGAGCAAGGACGTATTTTGATTGATGGACACGACATTCGCCTGTTAACACAAGATGCGCTTCGCAGAGCGATTGCGATAGTGCCACAAGATACAGTGTTATATAATGATTCTTTAGTTGAGAACATTCGTTATGGTCGCCCTGATGCGAGTGATGATGAAGTGCGCGATGCTATTAAACTCGCTCATTTAGAAGATTTTATTGCTTCACTTTCACAGGGTTGGGATACCAAAGTGGGTGAGCGGGGATTAAAACTTTCAGGTGGCGAGAAACAACGAGTTGCGATTGCTCGCGCGATCTTAAAAGGATCGCCAGTGTTAGTATTTGATGAGGCGACTTCATCCCTCGATAGTCGCTCCGAACAGGCTATTTTAACGGCCCTTCGCGAGGTGGCCAAAGGACACACCAGCTTAGTGGTTGCACATCGATTATCGACTATTGTTGATGCTGATCAGATTGTTGTTTTAAGCAAAGGCGAAATTGTTGAGCAGGGACATCATACAGCATTATTAGCCCAGGACGGCCTTTACGCTAAGTTGTGGCGGATACAAAATGAACAACAACAGCTCTTGGTGTAATTATCAAAAGCGTTTGCTGTAAGTCTAATAGCGTTGCGACAATTCAGTTTTTATTCAGCTAAGGCTCTCTATACTCGAATCCAAGCAAATAATCATAAGAGGTGCTTGGCATGGAAAATATGGCATTAAGAGTCAATATTGAAGGCAGAGAAGAGAAAGTCAGCACAGACTGGTTTGCAATTATGGCAACGCTTCAAAAGCGCGGTGTAGATTATGATTCGCTACAACGAATTCATGCTGAGCTCAATGCAGGTCTGAAAGTGACAACAAGACGGTTAACGCTGGCCAAACTGAATCTAGATATGGGACTGGCTGGGATTATTCGTGGAACGAATGAATATAACGCTGATATTCATGGTGTTTGTTAAGCAGAATAATAGGATATATAAAATTATATCCCCTTGGGTTTTCCAGCCTTCCAACCTTCACACAGCAGATTGAATTTATTGGTCGAGTCGTCAATTCGTTTCAGACGAATGACTTGACCTTCACGAAAACACAACAGCTCGCCTTCGATCTCTGTTAAGCGATTACAGCTCTTACAGCTTGTGCTGGCAGTTTTGCTGTCAGACATTTGGCTTACAAAGCTAGATTTCACAGTGTTTCCTTAACAATAAATATGAAATGGTTTAATTCAATGCGTGTATCACGGATTTTACTCCTTTTGTGACACACATTCAAATTAGTTATTGCTGAATTAACTTTAGATGAAAGTCGTATGTTATGCACTGGAAATTTATTAATTATTGATTGATATGGGAATAATATTTATCCAGTGAAACCGACAAGCCACTTTCAAGTACAATCCGTACATGGGAAGGTTTGAGCTGCCTTGGTTCTGTTACCCCACATGCATGGGCTATTAGCGCCAAGTCGTGGTGTAGATTATGGTTATAATTGGCAACTCGGTTAGATTTGTCTTTTGGATCAAGTCCTTGCTGAAGTTTTTTATTGTGTGTGGTAATTCCAGTGGGACAAGTGTCCTTGTTGCATTGCAATGCTTGAATACAGCCTAAGGCGAACATATTCCCACGGGCTGAGGCGATAAAGTCGGCGCCTAAGGCGAGTGCCCAAGCAACCCGTGAAGGGACGATGAGTTTACCAGAGGCGATCACTTTGATACGTTTACGCAGTCCGCGTTGAATCAAAATATTGACCAAAATAGGTAGACTTTCTTTTAGCGGTAGGCCAACACAATCCATTAAAGGTTGCGGCGCGGCACCTGTTCCACCATCGGCGCTATCTAAGGTAAAAAAGTCTGGAGCAGATGCTTCTCCACGACGTTCAATTTCATCGCAAAAATCTTCAAGCCATGTTACGTCGCCGAGTACGGCTTTTATTCCTGTGGGTTTACCCGTTACTTCGCGCACTCTGGCAATCATATCCAGAATATCGCCAACATTTTTAAACTCGATATGACCGTTGGGACTGATGGAATCTTGTCCCTGAGGAATACCGCGAATATGGGCGATTTCCGCTGTCACTTTTACGCCAGGTAGGATGCCACCTTTACCGGGTTTTGCACCTTGACTCATTTTGATTTCAAACATTTTGACTTGAGGGTGCGCTGCAATCGTTTTGAGTTTGTTATCGTCTAAATGGCCGTGCTCGTTACGAACGCCATATTTGGCGGTGCCGATTTGAAAGACTAAATCACAGCCGCCCTTTAAATGATAAGGGCTTAAACCGCCTTCACCTGTATTTAACCAACAACCTGCCTGCGCCGCACCATGGGATAAGGCGGTGATAGCGGGGCGGGACAGAGCGCCAAAGCTCATGGCAGAGATGTGGCAAATGGTATTAGTGGTGTAAGGTTCGCGGCAATCGGCGCCAATAGTTAGCGGATGAATGGGTGTAATGTCCTCATCTTGGATCGGAAAGGCGGTATTCATAAACATAATCGTACCAGTCGTGTCCAAGGGCCGGGTCGAGCCAAATGCTATCGTTCTATCGACATTTTTAGCCGCTCTATATACCCAGCTTCGTTCTGCGCGGTTAAAGGGGAGTTCTTCCCTGTCCTGGGCAAAAAAGTATTGTCTGAAAAATTCACCTTGTTTCTCAAATAAATATCTAAAACGACCAATCACAGGATAGTTATGGCGTACTGCCTGTTTGGTTTGCAATTTGTCAGCAAAGTACATGTAGACAATGGCTAGAGCGCCAAAACCGATAATGATTAAAAACAGCCCAGATAAGAGATCTAGTCCCCACATAAACCAATTCAATTCGTGCATCTTGTTATCCTCTATTCATTGCCGTAGCGGGTGGAGATCAAGCTGGCAGGTTGTCCATCATTAATGGAAAGTAAAAACAACTGGCTGTAATCATCTTCACTGATGTTGGTAATTTCAGGGCCACCGAGAGCCTTGATGATAAGTGGCACGGTGTTGGAGTGCCCTGCAATTAAGCTGTTACCTTTAACCGCATGTACTTGTTCCACAATATGTTGGATATGGGTTTCGAGAGGTTTTTTTGCCTCGAGCACAGTAATCGGTAAATGCCGCTCCGTTGAAATCGGTAATAAGGTTTGCTGAGTCCTTTGATATTGGGTCGCAATCAGCTGTGAAATGGGGGTACGTTTTAAGGCGCTGATAAGCGCCTGAGCACGTATATTGCCACTGGCTGAAAGGGGAGGATCGCCTGCGGGCTCATCAGCTTTTTCTGCATGTCTTACGAGAATGATTAATCGATTATCGGCAATAGCTTGATTGATCGGACTAAGTCCAATGCTGGTGAATAATAACAGACTTATCAGTAATGATTGTATTAGCGTTACTGAATTGAAACCGATTCTTCGATTATGCCGCAAAAAACCATGTAAATACTGGGCGATTGCCATGCCTTATATCCTTATTTTATGGGCGAGTATTAAGAGGGGGTTAGGATGGTATTGAACAAACAAACCTATTCTCTATTTGTATCATCGCATTAAGTATGAATGGTACTGCAATTTATAAAATTGCTAAAGTTGCTCAAATTTTGGTCGATAATTAAGTTTCCCCAAGTTGAGTGGACTAGCATCATGGAAATCAATAACCCTGCACAGGTACAGAGCACTTCTTCGACCCACAGTAAATATGCTGAAAACGCGGCAAATAGTGATAAGACGAAAAATGTGGATGCCACTTCTAAACAGACGGCGCAGCAAACCAGTAAGCAGTTAATGAATCAAGCGATTCTATCGGCGCAGGAAGATGTAAGCCTAAAGTCGGGTGATCAATCTATGACCTTGCTTTATCGCGCAGCAATCGAAGCGATAAACAAAGAGTTAGCTCCTTCTATGGGCGAGAACGCGATTCAAACCGCCTATGATAACGGTGTCGATACGTCCCCCGAGGCCACTGCCGATCGTATTGTGAGTTTCGCGACGCAATTTTTTAGTGTTCATCAGCAGCAAAATTCGAATATGAGTTTTGACGAACAGCTCGACAGCTTTATGACCATCATTGGTGGCGCTATCGATAATGGCTTTAAAGAGGCGAGGGATATTTTATCTGGTCTTAAAGTGCTGCAGGGCGATATTGCCGATGGTGTGGATAAAACCTATGGGCTCGTTCAAGAAGGATTACAGGCCTTTAGGGACAGTTTTAATAAAAAATCAAATGAGACTCAAGCGACTAACACTTAATTTAATCTTGCATATCTTAACTCTTAAGCCCCTTACAATAAGGGGTTTTTGTTGTGTGAATAACCGTCTATGCTAGGAGCCTATTTAACGTTTTGCTTGAGGGCGAGTTATGTGGACTAGGGGACGCGTTATTGAACGTATTGATTGGAACGACAAGTTATTTTCACTGCGGATAGCGGCCGAGTTAGCTCCCTTTATTCCCGGTCAATTTATTAAACTCAGTCAACTTCAAGATGATAAGCGTATCGCTAGAGCTTATTCCCTTGTTAATTCTCCCGATAAACCCTATGCCGAGATTTTGGCTGTTGCCGTAGAGGATGGCCAGTTATCCCCACAATTACAGAATCTTACCATCGGTGATGAAATAGAAATCACTCCAACGGCAACGGGTTTTATGACCTTAGATGAGATCCCAAAGGGAGAATTACAAGGTCGGCATTTATGGTTTTTAGCCACAGGTACGGCCATCGGGCCATTCTTATCCATGCTCGATACCGCCGAACCTTGGCAACGTTTTGAGAAGATCATACTTGTCTATGGCGTGCGCGAAGCTAAAGATTTAGCCTACCTCGATAAACTAAAGGCTTATTCGATGCAATATCCAGATCAGTTTATCCTGTGTTTAACTGTGACCCGTGAAAAGCTTGATGACGCATTGCAATGCCGTATCCCCGATGGCTTAGTCTCGGGTGAAATCGAGCGAAAAGTCGGATTAACCTTAAGTGCGGCGGATTCCCAGGTGATGATTTGCGGTAATCCTGGGATGATTAGCGGCGCCCAAGCGGCATTGCTTGATAAGGGACTCTCGAAAAATTTACGCCGTGCTCCGGGGCAAATTACCGTAGAAAAATATTGGTAATAATGCGAGTGTTTAGCATCCGTTACCAAAGTATTCGTTGCTTTATAGTTATCGTTTAGAAGGATTTTTTGATGAAGTTGCTCTGCTCCCTTGCGTCACCCTATGCTCGCTGTGTTCGTAGCTTAATCCGTTATTTAGGGATTAAAGATATTGAAGAAGTTCTCGTTAATCCAATGGAAAATACGGCACAGTTGCTTGATGTTAATCCGTTAGGTCAGATTCCTTGCCTGATCACGAATGATGGCGTGCCTATTTTCGATAGCGAAGTGATTATGCGTTATCTGGACGCAGAATTAGGTTCACAGGAAATGTTTGGCGGTCAACCTTATAACTGGGTATTGCAGTGCCAGTACTCGATGATCAAGGGATTAATTGATAGCGCGGTGAAGTTGCGCCAAGAGCAAATGCGTGAAGATGAGGGGGTGAGATCAGCTTTTTGGACATCACGTTTTGAGCAGGCTCTGCTGCGTGGGTTGATGCAGATGGAGCATCAGAGCGTGATTACTCAAGCAACCATACAAGCACCACAGTTAGCGTTAATCTGTTTGTTGGATTATATGGATTTCAGACACCCTGAACTCGATTGGCGTAAAGTTGCTCCAGCGACTGCGATCTGGTTTAGCGAAATGCGTGATTTACCTGCGTTTGTAGATACTCGCCCACAATAAATATTGTCAATGGTCGGTTAAGCGCCGGCCTTTAGGCTTATCTCGGCGATTATGTTCACCAAATGCGCCGAAGAGCTCTTTAGTCATGCCGTAGTCAACTCGGCGATCGTTACCAGCTTGGCGCCTATCGTCATAGTGTTTATAGTGGCACTGACATTGGCTTTGGGTGCAGCCTTTGATTGGAATTTCAGGCGCTTCTTTTGACAGGAAGCGTTTTCCTTTAATTGCATCGACCTGTTTGCAGCAATTTGCTTCATTTTCAATACTCACGCAGTGGAAGGCATTCAATATCGTCGTTCCGTGCTTTGCTCGTTTTGCCAAACTCGTGGTTTTGGCAAACGACTTGTGCTGCTTTTGACTATTTTGGTAGGTCATAAATATCACTAGTCCAAGAATAGTAATGAAGAGTAGTAGCATGCTAAACATAATACCTCCCAACTATTTTTAAAAATTAAGATTCAGTTTAGTTTGGTTTGAGATAATTCGCCTTTTTATATCTTAAATTCATTAAAAACAAAAAGTTATACTAACTATTGCTCTCCTCAAGTCGATCAATTACTCTTGCGAAACTGATAACTATTATCATTTTTAATCTAAGAACGACTCACGTTTGACGTCATCATTTTGAGGAGAAATCGCGAATGAAATGGGTAACTTGTGCCGCTTTAATTGGGTTAATATCGGTTGCACAGTCTGCACATGCGGATGAAAAATTAACGGTTTATTCCTATCGTCAAGCATTTTTGGTTGAGCCCATCTTGAAGCGCTTTACTGAAGAAACAGGCATTGGCGTGAATGTGGTGTTTGCCAAAGACGGGATTGCCGAACGTATCGCCCGTGAAGGTCGCTTATCGCCCGCCGATCTAGTGTTAACTTCAGATTTTTCTCGTTTGGTCGAATTAGTCGAAAAAGATCTGACTTCTCCAGTGAAAAGTTCGCAGCTCAATAGCAATATTCCCGCGCAATACCGCGATCCGGATGGGCAATGGTATGCCTTGACGATGCGTGTTCGTAACCTCTATACGGCAAAAGATCGCTTAGGCCCACAAGCGATTAGTTATGAAGAACTCGCCGATCCTAAATACAAAGGTAAGATTTGTACTCGCAGCGGTAAGCATCCTTACAACATCGCCTTGGTGGCTTCGATGATTGCTCATCACGGTGAGGCGGACACGAAAACGTGGCTACAGGGCGTGAAAACTAACTTAGCCCGCAAGCCTCAAGGTAACGATCGCGGACAGGTTCAAGCGGTAAAAGAAGGCCTATGTGATATCGCGATTGGTAACAGCTACTACTATGGCAATATGCTGCAAGATCCGGAGCAAAAGAGCTGGGCTGAAGCCGTGGTGATTAATTTCCCGAATCAGGCTGACCGCGGTGCCCATGTCAATGTTTCAGGTATGGTGCTTACTCGCCACGCGCCGAATAAAGACAATGCTATCAAGTTGATGGAATTCCTCTCTGGCGATGTGGCGCAAAAAGCCTATGCCGAAGTGAATATGGAATATCCAGTAAAAGCCGATGTTGCACCTTCAACCTTAGTGGCCTCTTGGGGCGAGTTTAAATCTGATAAGTTGCCGATTTTCAAGCTGGCCGAATATCACCAAGCAGCAGTGAAATTGTTAGATGAAGTGCAGTTTGACCTCTAGTTAGGCAGTTAAATCGATAAGTGCGCCATTAATTGGCGCACTTGTTTAAAGGAGCCACATGATTTTAGGATTAGCCAGAAGCTGGTCGCTTACTGGTTATGCCATAGCTGTGCTACTGGTGTTACCCCTCGTTGCGTTACTTCTTCAAGCGGCTCAGCCCGATGAGGCCGTTTTTGGTCATCTACTTTCTACTGTATTACCGACATACATCACTAATAGCTTATGGTTGATCCTGTGGGTGAGTACTGGCTCACTCTTGCTAGCGTTGCCCTGCGCGTGGTTAATGGCGCGCTGTGAATTTGTCGGTAGACGGTATTTGCAATGGGCTTTGTTATTGCCCTTGGCCATGCCAGCCTACATTGTTGCCTACGTGTATACGGATTTATTTGATTACGCCGGCCCAGTACAAAGGAGTTTGCGCGCGCTCTTTGGTTGGAGCTCACCGCAGGATTACTTTTTCCCTGATATTCGCACCTTAGGTGGTGCAGCGTGTGTGTTATCGCTGGTGTTATTTCCCTATATTTATCTGTTAGCGCGTACCGCGTTTATGGAGCAATCCTTAAGTTTGGCGCATGCATCAAGGATCATGGGCTGCTCGCCTTGGCAGAGTTTTTGGCGTTTATCTTTGCCAATGGCAAGGCCCGCCTTGGCCGTGGGTGTGGCATTAGTGGCGATGGAAACCGCAGCGGATTTTGCCACAGTTAACTACTTTGCCGTGCCAACCTTAACGACAGCCGTATATGACACTTGGTTGGGCTATGGCAATTTAACCGCCGCGGCAAAGCTCTCGGCCATTATCCTGCTGGTGGTGTTTAGCTTGATTGGCGTTGAGCGTTTTGCCCGCCGTAAGCAGCAGTTATTCCAAAAACAGTCCCGCATTCAAGCGAGCGATTTATATCGGCTCTCACCAATGCAAACCCTGTTTGCCCTCGGTTATTGCATCACCTTGTTACTGCTGGCCTTTGTGCTGCCAAGCGGAATTTTACTCTCCTACGCTATCGGTTATTTTGAGCAGAGCTGGGATTCGATTTTCTGGCAATTGAGCGTGAATAGCTTGAGCCTCGCGCTCATTACTAGCCTAGTGTGCTGCGCGATTGCATTGATATTGATGTTTATTCGCCGTGTGAGCCCAAGGACGAGTGATGCATTGCCATCGCGCTTGGCTTCAACTGGCTATGCTTTACCCGGAACGGTACTTGCCATTGGTGTATTGGTGCCATTAACCCTGCTCGATTTTGCGATTAACGACGTCGCCGATTGGTTGGGGATGGCAGGCCCTGGGCTCTTGCTCACTGGCAGTACGGCTGCGCTGGTTTTTGCTTTTTGTGTGCGCTTTGTTGCCATTGCGATTGGCAGTGTTGAGACTAGCTATAAACGCATCTCGCCCTCATTAGACATGGTGAGTCTAACTCTTGGGCAAAGCCCTCGACGTTTGCTCCAAAGAGTGCATCTGCCGCTGCTCACTAAGGGCTTATTTGCTGGGGCGCTGCTGGTGTTTATCGAAAGCATGAAAGAATTACCGGCGGCATTGTTGCTGCGTCCCATAGGGTTTGAGAATCTCGCGACCTATGTCTTCCAGTTTGTCTCTGACGAAAAGCTTGAATATGGCGCCTTGCCCGCCATTGTGATTGTGCTCGTGGGTTTAGTCCCACTGATTTATTTAAACCGTTCTTTGGAGCAAGATAGTCGATGACCAGTACGCTCAATCTTCATCAAGTTCATAGCGATTATCAGGGCCAACAGGTACTCAAAGGCTTAGATTTAACCCTGGCACAAGGAGAAATCCTTGCGCTGCTCGGCCCAAGTGGCTGCGGCAAAACGACTTTGCTCAGGGCGGTGGCAGGATTGCAGGCGATTAGCCAAGGTGAGATCCAAATCAATGGCAAGACGGTCAGCGGCGCAGGGCAATTTGTGCCGAGTGAGCAACGGGGCATAGGGATGATTTTCCAAGACTATGCTTTGTTCCCCCATTTGACCGTCGCCGAGAATATTCTCTTTGGTGTGGCAAAATTAACGCCAGCGCAGCGCAAGGTGCGGTTAGATGACATGCTCGCCCTGGTAAAACTTGAAGGCTTAGCCAAGCGTTATCCCCATGAGTTGTCAGGTGGTCAGCAGCAGCGGGTGTCGATTGCCCGCGCATTAGCCTATGAGCCGCAATTACTGTTACTCGACGAGCCTTTTTCGAATATCGATGCACAGGTGCGCCACAGCATGATGGCGGAGATCCGCAGCATTCTAAAGCAGCGTAATGTTAGTGCGGTTTTTGTTACCCATAGCAAAGATGAGGCCTTTGTGTTTGCCGATACCTTGGCCATTTTTAACCAAGGTGTGATAGTACAACATGGCCGAGCTGAGGACTTATATGCCGCACCAAATAGCCGCTATGTAGCTGATTTTCTGGGAAGTGGCAACTATTTACCCGCAGAGGTCGTTGATGGCCACCGTGTTGTCACTCCCATTGGTGAGCTGCGAAGCCTCACGCCCTTGTCAAAGTCTAATGCATTTAATGGCCAAGTGTTTTTGCGGCCACAGCAATTGGCGCTCAGTGCCGATGATGCGGGCGTAGGGACAATTACCGAGCGGCGCTTCCTTGGCGCATTTTGTCATTATTGGGTAAAAGTCGAGGCGGCATCCCACGCCCATTATGTCGAAGTGCGTAGCCAAATTATGCAGTTCAATGTTGGTCAGCGAGTGGGCTTAAATACTGAGCCACATTCCCTAGTGCTATTTGAGTCTTAATGCCTAGACCGCACTCGATATGCCAGTGTCTCAGCTGAAAGCATGACATTTTTGCTTACGTTTAACTTGGGTAAAAAACACCTAGATTGCTGATATTTTCAGCCTTCCTTGTTACCTTAATTCCTCCAGAGTGGGAGGAATTATGATAAAAACAATAAAATCAATTTGTACCCTAGTCACAGTGGCGACAGCAATGTCGTCATCGGGAGTGTTAGCCATGGATAGGATCACGGGTAAAGCCTTTGCGACGCGCTCAGAAGTGTATGCCACCCATGGGATGGCTGCGACCAGCCAACCGCTGGCGACACAGGTGGCGATTGATGTATTAAAACAGGGTGGCAGTGCCGTGGATGCAGCGATTGCGGCCAATGCCATGCTGGGCTTAGTCGAGCCTACTGGTGCCGGTGTTGGCGGCGATTTATTTGCCATTGTCTGGAGCGCTAAAGATAAAAAGCTCTATGGCCTTAATGCCTCCGGTCGCAGTCCCAAATCCTTAACGCTAGAGAAGCTAAAATCCCTCGGATTAGACTACTTGCCTCCTTTGGGGCCGCTACCCGTATCGGTTCCTGGTGCGGTGGATGGATGGTTCGAATTGCACAACAAGTTCGGCAAACTGCCAATGGCCGATAACTTAGCCCCAGCGATTCGTTATGCTCGCGAAGGTTTCCCTGTCTCCGAGTTGATTGCCTATTACCTTGAGGGCAGCGGTAAAAAGCTCGCTCAATTCCCCGGTTTTAAAGAAACCTATATGCCCAATGGCAAGATGCCTGCGGTAGGAGAAATCTTCAAAAATCCTGCACTGGCAAACACCTATGAGAAAATTGCTAAAGGCGGCCGCGATGCCTTCTACAAGGGTGACATTGCCAAAAGTATTGATAAATACATCAAGGCTCAAGGTGGCTATTTAAGTTATGAAGACTTAGCCAGCCATACCAGTGACTGGATTGAACCCGTATCGGTCAACTACCGTGGTTACGATGTGTGGGAGTTGCCGCCAAATGGGCAGGGGATTGCCGCGCTACAGATCTTAAAAACTATGGAACCCTTCGATGTCGCCGCCATGGGCTTTAATAGTCCCGAATATGTGCACTTATTTGTAGAGGCCAAAAAACTCGCCTTTGCCGATCGCGCGAAATTTTATGCCGATATGGCCTTTAACAAGGTGCCTGTAAAAGAGTTGATCTCGCAGCAGTATAATTACGATCGCGCCAAGTTAATTGATTTAAACAAGGCGGCTAAGAGTGTCGATGCGGGCAATCCTGCGCTGCAACATGGGGATACTGTGTATCTCACTACCGCGGATAAAGACGGCAACATGGTGTCGCTGATCCAGAGTAACTACCGCGGCATGGGCTCAGGTATGACGCCGCCGGATCTCGGCTTTGTGCTGCAAGATCGCGGGCAGATGTTCGATCTCACCGAAGGTCGATTTAATACCTATGCGCCGGGTAAGCGGCCCTTCCATACCATTATTCCCGCCTTTGTGACCAAAGACGGTAAACCTTGGCTCAGTTTTGGGGTGATGGGCGGTGCAACACAGCCGCAAATGCATGCGCAGATTATTATCAATCTGATTGATTTTAAAATGAACTTGCAAGAAGCAGGTGATGCCCCCAGAATTTTACACTCAGGTTCGACTGAGCCTACGGGGGAGATAATGAATGACGGTGGCTATGTGAGCCTTGAATCAGGCTTCCCCGTCGAAACTCGCCGTGAGCTGATGAAGAAAGGCCATGTGCTTCGCGATGTTCTCGGTGATTTCGGTGGCTATCAAGCCATTGGCTTTAATGCTGAAACTGGCGTTTACCGCGGTGCATCCGAAAGCCGAAAGGATGGTTATGCTGCAGGATATTAACGCATCACTCGTTTTGCTCTACTGAAGCGAATGCAGAATAGACAACATTGACGAGGCGTAATGGCCTCGTCAATTTTTATATTTCAGCCTCAAAAGGCCTTTACATCACAAAGACGGACAAACTGTGCGTTACTTAATGTCATTTTCAGGTAAAGTTGCGGATAATATTGCCGAAAATGAATCGACAACAGGGTGATAACCAGATGGATATTCAAAATATGCCGCGTGAACAGTTAGGTGTGTGTGCAGAGGGAAACTTACATAGCGTCTATTTGATGTTTAATGCGAGCGACAACGATAACGTTGAATCGCAATTGCGTCCCTGTATTGCCAACGTTGCGCAGTATATTTATGAGTTGACGGATCAGTATTCCGACAGTGCATTCAATGGTTTTGTGGCCATAGGCGCCAACTATTGGGACAGTCTCTATCCCGATGCTCGCCCAGAAATGCTTAAGCCTTTCCCGGCGATGCAGGCGGGTAACCGCGAGGCGCCTGCTATCGAATACGATCTGTTTGTGCATCTTCGTTGCGATCGTTACGACATTTTGCATTTAGTCGCCAACGAAATCAGCCAAATGTTCGAAGACTTAGTCGAGCTAGTGGAAGAAGAGCGCGGCTTTAGATTTATGGATAGTCGCGACTTAACGGGCTTTGTGGATGGCACCGAAAACCCGAAAGGGCGTCATCGCCAAGAGGTCGCCTTGGTTGGGGATGAAGACCCTGAATTTAAGGGCGGCAGCTATATTCACGTACAAAAGTACGCCCACAACTTGAGTAAGTGGCATAGATTACCGCTTAAAAAGCAAGAAGATATTATCGGTCGTACCAAGCAAGACAACATCGAATACGAGTCGGAAGATAAGCCATTAACCAGCCATATCAAGCGGGTAAACCTCAAGGATGAAAACGGCAAGTCCATCGAGATTTTGCGCCAGAGCATGCCTTACGGCTCGCTCAAAGAACAAGGTTTGATGTTTATTTCAACCTGCCGCACACCGGATCACTTCGAGAAGATGCTCCATAGCATGGTGTTTGGCGATGGTGCGGGTAATCACGATCACTTGATGCACTTCACCAGCGCATTGACGGGTTCTTCTTTCTTCGCCCCAAGCTTAGATTTTTTGATGCAATTCGATAATTAACCCTTAGCAAATCGCGACTAAACGCACTGAGCCTTAAAACCTCAGTGCGTTTTTGTTTGTGGGCTTAGCTCGCCGCTGTCCACTTATTGATATCGAGCTGCCATTGCTGAGCGGTAAAATCGATAAAGGCGCGCACTAGCGCTTGTTGGTAGCTGCGAGATAAGTACACGGCCCAGAGGGTTTGGCCTGGCGCCGTGTATTCGGGGAGCACTTCTTGCAGTTGACCGCTGGCCAGATAGGGATTGGCTAAGTCACAGGGCAAGTAGGCAATCCCATGCCCGCGCAACGCGGCGCTGACCAGCACTCCCATTTCATTGGCCATCAGATTCCCCATAGGTTTAATCAGCTCACTCTGTTGCTCCTTGAGTAGCTGCCAATGTTGCTGCGAACTATGGATAAGGCAATTATGGCTGAGCAGATCGTTAGGGAGGGTTAACGGCTCGGCTTGAGCCAAGTAACTGGGCGCAGCACATAAAACGGCATCAATGCTCATCAGTTTACGGGCGATTAGATTCTCATCTGGCTGCTCGGTATAGCGCAGTGCTACGTCCACCCGCTCATCCACCAACTGGGCAAAACTGTCCGACATTAACAGCTGAATATTGACCTTAGGATGCAATTTTATAAAGCGATCGACCACATCAAACAGACTGTGCTGCCCAAGTCCGACGGGTGTGGCAATACGAATACTGCCGACTAATTCAGTGTTATGACTATGGGCGCGGCTTTCCATTGCGGCGACTTCGCTCAGCACCCGCTGACAATATTGCAGGGCTTCTTCACCCTGTAAGGTCAGGCTAACGCTGCGGGTGGTGCGGTGTAGCAGGCGTAAACTGAGCCACTGCTCAATTTCTTGAATATGGCGAGAAACCTGTAAACGACTGAGATCGAGGTGTTCTGCGGCCTTAGTAAAGCTGCCACAGTTAGCCACTTCGATAAAGCTACGCATGGCGGCGATTTTATCCATATATAATTACACCCATTAGTATCTCAATCTGAAACAATCCTGCTCATTTATCGATATTTATCACGCTAAGTATCGCAAGTAAACTGGTCTCAATTTAAATCAGCAGTGAGACTTATCAAATGAAAATTGCAGTATTAGGTGCATCGGGTTGGATTGGCGGAACCATTTTAAATGAAGCCTTAAGCCGTGGTCATGACGTCGTTGCCTTAGTGCGTGACCCAAGCAAGCTTGGTGAAACGGCGGCAGAAGTGCGTAGTGTTGACCTGACTCAGCCATTAACCGCTGAAACCTTTGCAGGCGTGGATGTGTTAATTGCTTCAGTGGGCGGCCGCGCCGAGCAGAATCACGGCTTAGTGGCGAAAACAGTTAATAATCTATTAGCCGTATTGCCACAGGCTAAAGTGCCACGTTTATTGTGGGTCGGTGGGGCTGGTAGTCTAGAAGTGGCACCGGGAGTAACCTTGGTTTCAAGCCCAGATTTCCCGCCCGCTTATAAGGATGAAGCTCTGGCTCAAGGTGAAGCATTAAAGGGATTTCGCGCCGCCAACACCACTGTTAACTGGACTTTTGTCAGCCCAGCGGCAGAGATCTACCCTGGTGCAAGCGAAGGCTCTTACCGTTTAGGTGGCGATAGCTTCTTTACCGATGCAAATGGCCGTAGCCGGATTTCGGTGAGTGATTACGCCAAAGCCATGCTCGATGAAGCAGAAAAAGCGGCGCATCCCAATCAAAG
Source organism: Shewanella sp. Sh95 (assembly GCF_001308045.1). Taxonomy (NCBI): domain Bacteria; kingdom Pseudomonadati; phylum Pseudomonadota; class Gammaproteobacteria; order Alteromonadales; family Shewanellaceae; genus Shewanella; species Shewanella sp. Sh95. Next base: position 14,549 of record NZ_LGYY01000184.1, on the reverse strand, counting down.
GATCAGTGTGGCTTACTAAGGCTGAGGAGTTTCGGCTAAATACTGTAACGTAAGCGGGACACAAGCCCTGAAATTAGGGTAATCCTGGACTGAAAAGCGTACAGTGGAAATAGAACAGGTCAGCAAGCTGACCTGTTTTTTTATTCTGCGTAGTTGAATAAAGATTTGATGGTTTCCAAGGTATCGGCGATATCTTGAATGCTAGATGGACAAATAAAGATCGTATCGTCACCCGCAATGGTTCCCAAAATCCCTTCAGGTTTACCGATGGAGTCTAACAAACGAGCAATTAATTGTGCGGCGCCTGGGCTAGTGCGGACAACAATCATCGCTTGGTTATGGTCAACATCGAGTACTAAATTCTTTAACGGGCTGCCCGCAGTGGGCACGCCTAATTCGGCAGGTAAGCAATAAACCATCTCCTGCTTAGCGTTGCGAGTGCGCACGGCACCGAACTTGCTGAGCATACGAGACACTTTAGATTGGTTTATATTAGTAAAGCCTTCTGCTTGTAAGGCGGTGACGATTTCACTCTGGGAGCCAAAGCGCTCCTCTTTTAAAATCGCCTTAAAAATTCTAACAAGGTCATCCTGATTCTTGGTCGTTTGCATAGTCTTATTCTTTATTCAAAAAAACAGGCTTATTCTGAATAGTTTTGGTTAAACTGTCAACAAATAACCATAATGACTGAATAAAAATGCAGTTAACTCACTTTATGCTAATTCATTTATAAATGTATTTGTTGAACTAGAGTAAATATTCAACATTGCAACGCGCTGTTTTAGTAAATCTTTGAATCAACGACTAAGGGATAATTGAAATTAGCGTGACATTCCAGTAATGTGACGCCAACGCAAATTAGATCCATGTCACACATATCCGAGAAATAACGGAGATAACTATGAAAGTTGCTGTACTTGGTGCTGCTGGTGGTATCGGCCAGGCTCTTGCCCTACTGTTAAAAACTCAATTACCTGCGGGTTCTCAACTGTCTCTATACGATATCGCACCGGTAACTCCGGGTGTTGCGGTTGACTTGAGTCATATCCCAACTGCGGTTGAAATCAAAGGTTTTGCTGGTGAAGATCCAACGCCTGCCCTCGTGGGTGCTGACGTTGTGCTTATCTCTGCTGGTGTTGCACGTAAACCTGGTATGGATCGTTCAGATCTGTTCAATATCAACGCGGGTATCGTTCGCAACCTGATCGAGAAAGTGGCTGTTACTTGCCCTAAAGCGCTCGTGGGTATTATCACTAACCCAGTAAACACTACAGTTGCTATTGCTGCTGAAGTGCTGAAAAAAGCAGGTGTTTACGATAAGAACCGTTTATTCGGCGTGACCACTCTGGACGTTATCCGTTCTGAGACTTTCATCGCTGAATTAAAAGGCTTAAACGTTGCTGACGTTAAAATCAACGTGATCGGCGGCCACAGTGGCGTGACTATTCTGCCATTACTGTCTCAAGTTGAAGGCGTGACTTTCTCTGATGAAGAAGTGGCTTCTTTAACTAAACGTATCCAAAACGCGGGTACTGAAGTGGTTGAAGCTAAAGCCGGTGGCGGCAGCGCGACCCTGTCTATGGGTCAAGCGGCATGCCGTTTCGGTATGTCTCTGGTTCGTGGTCTGCAAGGCGAAGCTAACATCGTTGAATGTGCTTACGTTGACGGCGGCAGCGAACACGCTGAATTCTTCGCTCAACCAGTATTGTTAGGCAAAAACGGTATCGAAAAAGTACTGCCTTACGGTGAAGTGAGCGCATTCGAAGCTAACGCCCGTGATTCTATGTTAGATACGCTGAAAGGCGATATCAAACTAGGCGTTGATTTCGTTAAGTAATTCTTCTGAATTATGAGAAGACGGAGCCGAATGGCTCCGTTTTTTTATGCTTTAAACTTTGTTCTCTAAACAGGGGTTCTTAATCTTGAGTCTCGCTATTTGGGGAGTTGGCATTGGCTGTCACAGCGGGCTTTACCCGTCAGTAGATAGGAAATACGGTATCTGTGCTTGGCGAATCTCAGGTAGCACCAATCCGCGATAGGTTTGATAAGCGGTAAGCGTAGCGCTTGTACCCAAGGGCGAGTGCCTGTTAGCGCCCATGCTTTGCAGGTGACATCCAGCCCGAGCAGCACTTGGCCGGAGGCGGTTTCGCCATGGAGAATGGTATTGGCGTAGTCTTTATCGATATAGCTGAATCTTGAGCTGAAATTGTCAGCATTAAGATCCACCAGTTCAATTCTATCGTCGGGATCGCGCGCTTTGAGTTGGCGCATTTCGGCGCTACATAATGGGCAATTGCCATCGAAAAAAATCCGCAGTTCCATTAGGTCTACCTCTTACAGTGTGTCCCTGAGTATACGCAGTTGTCAGGCATTTAGATCGACATGTTTACGGTTTTAATTGTTATACACTCTTGGCTAGAGGCATTAAGCTATTGCGATGAGTGACGTGATTGTGTGATTACGTGATTGTGCGATTAACAATCTGCCAAATGCGTTTGCTTTTAATCAGTGCTTGGCAAATAACAGGATGGATATGACAGCTCCCATTATTATCACTGGCGTGGGTAAACGTATTGGTTACGCCCTCGCGAAACACTTGCTCGCCCAAGGGCACAAGGTGATTGGCACCTATCGCAGCCATTATCCCAGCATCGATGAGTTGCAGTCTTTGGGCGCGACCTTAATCCAATGCGACTTTTACGATAATGCGCAGCTCCAAACCCTGATTGAGCAATTGAGCCAATACCCCAAAATCCGCGCTATTATCCATAATGCCTCTGACTGGTTGCCAGACAACAGCCCAAGCCTTGCCCCCCATGAGGTGATGCAGCGCATGATGCAGGTGCATGTGAGCGTACCCTATCAAATAAACCTAGCCTTAGCCTCGCAATTACGTGCGGGAGCCGAGGGTGAGATTGGCGCCAGCGATATTATCCATTTCACTGACTATGTGGCCGAAAAGGGCAGTGCCAAGCACATGGCTTATGCGGCCAGTAAAGCGGCGCTAGAGAATTTAACCTTATCTTTTGCGGCTAAATTAGCGCCCGAGGTCAAAGTGAATGCGATCGCTCCGGCGATGATCCTTTTTAATCCAAGTGATGATGAAGCCTATCGGCAAAAGACCTTGGCTAAGGCTATCTTGCCAAAAGAAGCTGGAAATCAGGAGATTATTGCCTTAGTGGATTATCTGTTGGCGAGCCGCTATGTCACGGGGCGCAGCCATCATGTCGATGGTGGGCGGCATTTAAGGTAAAGAAAAATCTAGAACGGCCTGCGGCCTCTAGAACGCCATTGCATGGCTCTAGAATCTAGATTCAATCAAGAAGAAGTCGTTATGGTGCGATGCTCTGCTTTTTCTAGCAGCGAAGCGCTCTAGCTTCTAGCTCCTACTTTTCAAAACTCCCATACTCGACTTGGGGTGATGATAGCGGGTAAGGGCACATCCCAATGTTCGCATGGCAGACTCGGTACTTGCTGGCAATCATGGGCATAACCCATCGGCAGTGGTCTGCCTTTGCTGTGCCAATTAGCTAGCGTTCTGTCGTAATAGCCGCCGCCCATGCCCATGCGATTGCCTTTGATATCAAAGGCAACCAGCGGGGTGATCACCACATCGAGTTGCTCAATCGGCATAACGTTACGCACATCTAGCCGTGGCTCTAAAATGCCGAATTGATTCGGTAGCATTACCGAGTCGGCGTGGTAATGCAAAAACAATAATTGCCCAGCATTAAAGGGGTGCAGCCGTGGCAGATAGGTTTGAATCCCCTGTTGCCAAAGCGCTGCGATAAGCGGAGCAGTTGCCAGTTCGCCATCGTGGGTGAGGTAAAGTGCGACATGCTGGGCCTTCAGCGCGCTGAGCTTTTCGAGCATTCGCTGACATGCGGCAAGGCTTGCCTCGGTTTGCACCTCTGTCGAAAGCGAGCGGCGGGCTAAACGTATTTGTTTGCGTAATTCGGCGCGGCTTAGATTTGGGCTTAGCGTTGGGCTTAACGACTGGGCATCAATTGCAGACTGAGTGCCGTGTGGCCCCTTGACTGTTGGGGCCGAAGAGTTCGATACAGGTGAAGTGATAGACATAAATAAGATGCTCCCCAGAATGCCGCTACCGGTGTAGCCCTTGAACCGTAGGTTCAAGGCGGGTAAATGATTACCTCCTAAGGCTTCTCGGTACGAGCCGAGCATGCTCAATGTCAGTAAAGCATTCACCCTGAGATCAAAATTATCGGCACAGGGACATTACCAGTTGGCCTGCATCCCAGGGAGCAAAAACGGTATTGAATCGCTAATCGTTTGGCTTAAAAAAGTATAGGCCAGTTAGCCATTCACTGTGCAACTCTTCTCAGATAGATGGTGCTTGGCACCGAGTGCACAGTCTAAAACTATTTGGTTGAACGCTCAACTAAGGCGTTTTCCAAGGTTGACTGCAACAGGCTGATGCGGTCATCCATTTGTTTCATATAATGCTTATTCTTTTGCTTTTCTTGGTACAACTCGTGGCCAATATTCAGCGCCGCCATAATGGCAATTTCTTCGCGGCTTAAGCTATTCGTGCGATTTTTTAGGGTGGTGAGTTGCTGCTCAACCCCTTGAGCCACAATGCGTAGGGCATCTTCCTGACCTTTCGGACAGGCGATAGAGTAGGTGCGCCCCAGCAGGGTGATTTCAACTGCACTGTTACTCATTCGAAGATGATCCTTTCGTTGGCATCGATAGGGCGGACTATATAGGGCTGATATTAAAAGTGCAAGGTAAGCCGCTGATGGATTGCACATTCGCCGTTTTGTTTGCTGCTTGTGTGAGCAGTTGCCGGAATTTTTATCTTCAACCCTAAGAATGCCGGATCAGAGTTGGTTCAAGTCTTTAACTCTGCTAGCATTGCTGCTGGAAAATTCTGATTGGAATCTGATATGGCGACCCCTCCTTCGTTACGTATCGAAAGCTTAAAAATAGCCCTCGATGCGGCTGAAATTGGTCAGCATCCCGTGGAAGTTCACGGTGCTCTTGTGGGTTTAATCTGCGGTGGTGTAGATCAAACCGGTGATTTGTGGATTAAACCGTTATTTGACCTGATGAACGATGGTCAGCCTTTGCCCGCACCTTTACATCAATTGGTGTGTGAGTTGTTCCAAGACTCGGTTGCCCGTTTGAGTGACTTTGATTTTGGTTTTATGCCATTGCTTCCCGAAGAGGAAGAATCCCTTAGTCACCGAGTTGAGGCGCTATCGCTTTGGACGCAAAGCTTTTTAACGGGCATTGCGATTATCCAGCCTAAGCTCAATAAAGCCTCCGCCGAAGTGCGTGAAGTGATTAAAGATCTGGCCGATATCGCCCAAGTGGAATTCGATGTGACCGACGATGAAGAGTCGGAAACCGCCTATATTGAATTGCTGGAATTTGTGCGCATTGCTGCGATTTTGTGTTACTCCGAGTTTGGCCCAGAGCCGAGCCACGAAGAGAGTGACGATGCCGCGGTGATCCATTAATCCCTAAAAGAGAAAGGCGGAGCGATTCCGCCTTTTATTGTTTTTCAAATCTAACATCCTGATGGCGAAACGCTTTTAGCCATGCCATAGCTTGAATGAGAACCCCATGACGGTAGCAGAGCACATGGATAATTCAGTTCAAAATGTCGATATTGCCATTGTCGGTGGCGCCATGGCGGGTGCGACCCTCGCGTTAGCTTTGGCTCGTTTGTCTGGTACTGAAAAACCGTTATCAATTGCCTTAATCGAGGCGCATCTTCCCGATAACAATCATCCCGGTTTTGACGCCCGTTCTATCGCCATTGCCCATGGTTCCATCTTCGAGTTATCCCGTTTAGGTTTATGGCCGAAATTGGCGCATTTAGGCACGGCGATTAAAGATATCCATGTGTCCGATCGTGGTCATTTTGGCATGACGGAACTCAATGCCAGTCAGTTTCACTTAGATGCGCTGGGGCAAGTGGTCGAGCTGGAAAGGGTCGGCCAAGTGCTGTTTAGCGAGCTTAACAAAACTCAGGTTAAGCGCTATTGCCCTGCCAAACTGTCAGAGTTAATCCCCGATATCGACAGCCACATGTTGGTGCTGGATTCCGGCGAGCGGATTTGCGCCAAGCTGGTGGTCGCCGCCGATGGTTTGCAGTCTAAGGTGCGCAGCAGTTTTAATCTGCCCATCACCCAAGTGGCGTTTGAGCAAACCGCGATTATCGCTAATCTACAAACTGATAAGCCGCACCAGCACTGGGCTTATGAACGATTTACCGAGACTGGTCCATTAGCGCTACTGCCGATGGCAGATAGCCAAGGCCAGCCGCGTTTATCCCTCGTCTGGGCACTCGACGATAGCCGCGCCCAAGCGATGCTTACAGCGCCCAAGGCCGAGTTTTTAGCTGCATTGCAGCAAGCCTTTGGCTATCGCGCTGGTCAGTTTATCGACGTTAGCGAGCGCCATGCTTATCCATTAAATCTGTCCTACATGCCAAGGCCGATTCACCATAGATGCGTATTTATTGGTAATGCGGCGCAGACGTTACACCCGATTGCGGGGCAGGGATTTAACTTAGGCCTTCGGGATGTGGTGAGCCTGCTTGAAGTGCTCAACACTGCGCGAGAGCAGGGTGAAGATATCGGCGGTGTCGCCGTCACCCATGGCTATTTGCAGGCCCGTGAGGCGGATAGAAACAGCACTATTCGCAATATTGAATTTTTAGTCCGTGGCTTCTCTAACCAATATTGGCCCCTGGCCCTTGGGCGTAATCTAGGATTGCGGCTGTTGTCTTGGTTCCCGCCACTGAAAACCCCCGTCGCTCAAAAAGCGATGGGCTGGAAATAATCATTACTGGTATCGCAACGCGAAAAGGATGTACCCATGTTAAGTTCACAAGCCTATGACATTGCCATTGTGGGTGGCGGCATGGTGGGACTCGCCACCGCGATAGGATTGGCGCAGGCCGATCTTAATGTTGTCGTTATCGATGCGGGCCACACAGAGGCCGTGAGCGGTGAGCCAAGGCTTAGGGTTAGCGCCATCAACAAGGCGAGCCAACGTTTGCTGGAGCACCTCGGCGCTTGGCACTATGTCGATGCCAGCCGCGCGACGCCCTATCAAAAAATGGCGGTATGGGATAAAGACGGTTTTGGCAAAATCGCCTTCGATGCCAGTAGCATCAGTGAACCTAGCCTTGGCGCGATTATCGAAAACGACGCCATCAGCTACGCCCTCGCCAAGCGTGCCAGTGAATTTGACAATATCACCCATATCGAAAACCAACGCTTAGAGCGTATCGCCTTTGGTGAGCGTGAAGCTTGGTTGACTCTCGCCAATGGTGCTGAGATAGAAAGTGTGAGCGCCGCACTTGTGATTGCCGCCGATGGTGCCAATTCTTGGGTGCGTGAACAATGTAAGATCCCGTTAACCTTCTGGGATTATGGCCACCATGCGATCGTGGCGACCATTCGAAGCGAGATGCCGCACCTTGCCACCGCTCGCCAAGTGTTTTTGCAGGATGGCCCGCTGGCCTTCTTGCCGTTATATGAAGAAAACCTCTGCTCCATCGTCTGGTCAGTGCCGCCCGAGCGCGCCACTGAATTACTGGCAATGGACAAAGTGCAATTTGAGCGCAATCTCACCGCCGCCTTCGATGGCCGCCTTGGGATTTGCAAGCTTGAGAGTGAACGCCAAGCCTTCCCACTGCGGATGCGCTACGCCCGCCATTTTGCCCGCCACCGTTTAGTGCTCGCGGGGGACGCAGCCCACACCATTCATCCATTAGCGGGCCAAGGGGTAAACCTTGGCTTCCTCGATGCCGCCAGCATTATCGAAGTGATTAGCGAATTACAGCAAGCGGGTAAGGATATTGGCGATTATGCCGAGCTGCGCGCCCTAGAGCGTTGGCGCAAGGCCGATGCGATGGAGATGATCGCGGCGATGGAAGGCTTTAAGCGCCTGTTCGAGGGTTCAAACCCAGTTAAAAAGGCCATTCGCGATCTGGGACTGAATCTGGTCGATAATGTCGCTGGGCTGAAAACAGTGTTCATGCAACAGGCCATGGGTAATAAGTCGTCGCTGCCCAAGTTATGTCGCTAGCCTCGGTTGCGCTAATGTGATCAGAATTGCTGCTAATATCAGCATATTGGTGGCAAGCTGCGCAAATCTCGCTTTCGCATGTAAAAAAATTACATGTTGAAGATGAGAAAATCTAATGACACTGGCTTCGGATTAGAAAAATCTCCTGTATACAAATTTGTGACGCAAGGTATAATTTCGCCGCATTTTAGACCCTAGTACTTATACCAATCACGATAAATATCTGATTAATTCAGAGCGAATCAGGCGTTGCAGTGACAGACGCATTGAGACCGAAAGAACCCCTTTCAAATTGATGCATCGTGGAAGTGAAATGCCGATTAGCCAGATATTTAGCCGGATTTGTATCACCCTACGCTAGGCAGAGACCTGAAGAAGGCCGCAAAAAAGGGATAACAATGGCTAATAAAACTGTTCTGTTTAACAAGCACTTAGAATCAAACGCTAAGATGGTTGACTTCCACGGTTGGGATATGCCCCTCAACTATGGTTCACAAATCGAAGAACACCACGCCGTGCGTCAAGACGCAGGTATGTTCGACGTGTCCCACATGACTGTGGTTGATGTGACCGGAACCGACGCTTGTGCATTCCTCCGTAAGTTGCTCGCCAACGATGTGGCCAAACTTAAAGTTCCTGGTAAAGCCTTATACGGCGGCATGTTAGATGACAATGCCGGCATCATCGACGACCTAATCACTTACTACCTCACCGACACTTTCTACCGTGTTGTTGTTAACAGCGCGACCCGCGAAAAAGACTTAGCCTGGATCGCCAAACAATCCCAAGGTTTTGATGTCACAGTGACCGAGCGTCCTGAGCTGGCGATGATCGCCGTTCAAGGTCCTAACGCTAAGGCCAAAGCCGCCGCCGTATTCAGTAGCGAGCAAAATGCCGCCATCGAAGGTATGAAACCTTTCTTCGGTAAGCAAGCGGGTTCTCTGTTCATTGCGACCACAGGTTACACTGGTGAAGCGGGCTACGAGATCATCGTGCCAGAAGCGGAAGCCGAAGCTCTGTGGCAAGCTCTGTTAGATCAAGGCGTTAAACCCTGTGGTTTAGGCGCCCGCGATACATTACGTCTCGAAGCCGGTATGAACCTCTACGGCTTAGATATGGACGAAACCATCAACCCGCTGGCCGCCAACATGGGCTGGACCATTGCATGGGAGCCAACCGACCGTGACTTTATTGGTCGTAAGGCGCTTGAAGCCCTGCGCGATGCGGGAACCGACAAATTAGTCGGCCTGGTGATGGAAGAAAAAGGCGTGTTACGCCATGATATGCCAGTATTTTTCACCGATGCAGCGGGTGTTGAGCAGCAAGGCGTGATCACTAGCGGTACTTTCTCACCTACATTGGGCTATTCTATTGCGATGGCGCGTGTTCCTAGTTCAATTGGGGATACGGCGGAAGTCGAGATGCGTAAAAAGCGCGTGGCTGTTAGAGTAGTAGCGCCAAACTTTGTGCGCAACGGTAAACAAGCATTTTAAAAAAACGGAACAAGGAACAAGAACAATGAGCAATATTCCGACAGAACTGAAATACGCCTCTTCACACGAATGGATCCGCAAGGAAGAAGACGGTAGCTACACTGTGGGTATCACTGAGCACGCTCAAGAGCTGTTAGGTGACATGGTTTTCGTTGAGCTGCCAGAAGTGGGTGACACTGTCACGGCGGGCGACGACTGTGCAGTGGCGGAATCAGTGAAAGCGGCTTCTGACATCTACGCGCCAATCTCTGGTGAAGTGATTGCCGTCAACGAAGCACTGGAAGATTCTCCAGAGCTGGTAAACAGCGACGCTTACGGCGAAGGCTGGTTCTTCCGCGTTATGCCTTCTGATGAATCAGAAGTTGACGCTCTGCTCGATGCAGAAGGTTACCAAGCTGTAATCGACGAAGAATAATCGTCGACGCTAACGAAGCCCTCAGGGGCTTCGTTTGTTTTAGCGCAAGTTTGACATAACAATAGCCCGTTTATCAGTACCCTACAGTCCTGAGCGACGGCAAATCTGGAACAAGGTTTATCATGACCAAGCAAACCCTCACTCAGTTAGAACAGCACGATTTATTCTTACGTCGCCATATCGGCCCGGATAGCAGCCAACAACAAGAAATGTTGAACTACGTTGGTGCTGAGTCTTTGGACGATCTGACCGCGCAAATCGTGCCTGAGTCGATCCGTTTAAGCCAAGAGTTGAGTATTGGTGATTCCTGCGGCGAAGCCGAAGGCATTGCCTACATTCGTGGTTTAGCCAAACAAAACCAAGTCTTCAAAAGCTACATTGGTATGGGTTACTACGGTACCCAAGTGCCTAATGTGATTTTGCGTAACGTCTTAGAAAATCCAGGTTGGTACACGGCGTACACGCCCTATCAGCCAGAGATCGCCCAAGGCCGTTTAGAAGCCATTCTAAACTTCCAACAAGTGTCGATGGATTTAACCGGTTTAGATTTAGCCTCAGCTTCACTGCTGGACGAAGCGACTGCTGCCGCCGAAGCGATGGCGCTGGCTAAGCGTGTGTCTAAAGCCAAAAAAGCGAACATTTTCTTTGTAGCCGATGACGTATTCCCACAAACCTTAGACGTAGTGAAGACTCGTGCTGAGTGTTTTGGTTTTGAAGTGGTGGTAGGTCCTGCCCATGAAGCAGTAAACCACGAACTGTTTGGTGCTTTGTTCCAATATTCAAACCGTTTCGGTCAAATCACTGACTTCACCGACTTATTCGCCGAATTACGCGCGAAAAACGTGATTGTGACAGTGGCTGCCGACATCATGGCATTAGTGTTACTCAAGTCACCGGGTGCCATGGGCGCCGACGTGGTCTTCGGTAGCGCGCAGCGTTTCGGTGTGCCGATGGGCTTTGGTGGCCCACACGCGGCCTTCTTCGTGGCCCGTGACGAGCACAAACGCTCTATGCCTGGCCGTATCATCGGTGTGTCAAAGGACACTCGTGGTAACCGCGCACTGCGTATGGCGATGCAAACTCGTGAGCAACATATCCGCCGCGAAAAAGCCAACTCAAACATTTGTACCGCGCAAATTCTGTTAGCGAACATGGCGTCTTTCTACGCCGTATTCCACGGCCCACAAGGCCTGAAAACTATCGCATCACGCATCAACCGCTTTGCTGATATCTTAGCCGCGGGCTTACAAGCTAAAGGCGTGAGCTTAGTGAACAGCACTTGGTTCGATACCATCAGCATCAAAGGCTTAGACGTTGCAGCAGTCAATGCTCGCGCACTGGCCGCTGAAATGAACCTGCGTTTCGATGCTGACGGCATTGTCGGCGTGAGCTTAGATGAAACCACTATCCGCAGCGATATCGAAGCGCTGTTCGATGTGATTTTAGGTGCAGGCCATGGCTTAGACGTTGCCGCATTAGATGCGCAAATCGTGGCGCAAGGTAGCCAATCGATTCCTGCCTCTTTAGTGCGTCAAGATGCCATCCTGAGCCACCCAACCTTCAATCGCTACCAAAGCGAAACCGAGATGATGCGTTATATCAAGCGTCTCGAAAGCAAAGACTTAGCATTGAACTACTCAATGATTTCATTGGGTTCATGCACCATGAAGTTAAACGCTGCGGTTGAAATGATCCCAGTCAGCTGGCCAGAATTTGCCAACATGCACCCATTCTGCCCACTGGATCAAGCCAAGGGTTACACCCAACTGATTGAAGAACTGTCTTCATGGTTAGTGAATGTCACAGGTTACGATGCCGTGTGTATCCAACCTAACTCTGGCGCACAGGGTGAATACGCGGGTCTGCTGGCGATTCGTAAATACCACGAGTCTCGCGGCGAAGCCCACAGAAACATCTGCTTAATCCCACAATCTGCCCACGGTACTAACCCCGCATCGGCGCAATTAGCCGGTATGCAAGTCGTGGTGACTGCCTGTGACAAGCAAGGTAACGTGGATTTAGAAGATCTGAAGGCCAAAGCGGCTGAAGTGGCAGAAAACCTGTCATGTATCATGATCACTTACCCATCGACCCACGGTGTGTACGAAGAATCTATCCGCGAGATCTGCAATATTGTGCACCAGCACGGTGGTCAAGTGTACTTGGACGGCGCCAACATGAACGCCCAAGTTGGCTTAACCTCACCAGGCTTTATCGGTGCCGACGTATCGCACCTTAACCTGCACAAAACCTTCGCCATTCCACACGGCGGCGGTGGTCCAGGTATGGGCCCAATCGGCGTGAAAGCGCACTTAGCGCCGTTCGTCGCGGGTCACGTAGTGGTGAAACCAGGCCGCGAAAGCGATAACAACGGTGCAGTATCGGCTGCGCCATACGGCAGTGCTGGCATTCTGCCAATCAGCTGGATGTACATTAAGCTGCTCGGTTCAAAGGGCCTGAAAAAGTCGACTCAAACTGCGCTGTTAAACGCTAACTACGTTATGAAGAAGCTGTCTGAACACTACCCAGTACTGTTCCGCGGCCGTAACGATCGCGTCGCACACGAATGTATTATCGACCTGCGCCCCATCAAAGAAGCCTCTGGCGTGACCGAAATGGATATCGCTAAGCGTCTGAACGACTACGGTTTCCACGCGCCAACCATGAGCTTCCCTGTTGCGGGAACCCTGATGATTGAGCCAACTGAATCTGAGTCTAAGGTTGAACTGGACCGCTTTATCGACGCTATGGTGTCCATCCGCGCCGAAATCGCGAAAGTTGAAGCGGGCGAGTGGCCAGCGGACAATAACCCGCTGCACAACGCGCCACACACTATGGCCGATATTATGGACCCAGCGTTTGATTCACGCCCATACAGCCGTGAAGTCGCCGTGTTCCCAAGTGCCGCAGTGCGTACTAACAAGTTCTGGCCAACCGTTAATCGTATTGATGACGTGTACGGCGACCGTAATTTGTTCTGTGCATGTGTGCCGATATCAGACTACGAGTAGGGGCTGAATAGTACGTTATTCAGGTCTAACGTTTGATGAAAAGCGAACCCTTAGCGGTTCGCTTTTTTATTGCCTGCAATTTGGGTTTTAGTTGTGTTTTTGTAGAAGTAGTTTCTGCTGAGTTGAGTGGTGCGAAGTTACTTTTGCATGGCTTTTGGCAATGGTATTTCCTAATTGCCTGCCGCAGGCTCTCGCACTGTTACACCAGTGACACGCCGTAAATACATCCTTGTAGGCTCTGCTAAAACATCCATGTTTTAGAAGGTCACTGGTGCAACAATGCCAGTTTTGGTGTAACCATTGAGTGTAGAGTTATTCTTGTCCTGTTTTTAGTGTTATTATTTTATAAGTGGTTGTCATTTATTTTGATTATTCCATAATCATTGGTGTAGCAATCCTGTTTATTATGCAATTCACTATATGGTGATTCACATATATCATGATTTTTCTCTATAGATATGTTTTTAGAATTATAGCTTGCTATAGATAAAAATGTTATAGCTATAAACATTGCTAAAAACCATATTCGAGTATAAAAATTACGCTTGTCTGTAATATATTTATCATTTGTTAAGAAATGTTCGTCATCAGATAAGATATTTTTAATGTCATCTTCAGTTAATGCGTTTTTATATATTTTCTTACTACTTTCATACATTTGCTTAAATCGTTTTTGTTCACGCTTAGATTCCATCAAAGTGACAATGAATAAGATGCTAAAAATAATTAGAGCAAAACTCATCACCCCTACAAAGAGTGGGGAGCCAATGAAATTAAATAGGTCAGTATAAGTCTTTATTTCACTGCCTTTTGTGAATATTCTAAATAATATTGTTGATATTGCAAAAGTACTTACCCCCCAAATTCCAGATATGATTGAGTTAGAAATTTTTTCTGCAATGTCGTTAGCTTTCTGTGAGGTTGATTGTACTTGCTCAGCAAGTTTATTTATCGATTCTATATAGGTTTTAACATCTTTTTTCTGTGATAGATTGAAGCTTGAATATGTGGATACTAATACTGATTCATTTACACTTAACAACTGTTCTACGTGAAGTGGAATAATGTTTCTAGCAATACCTATTTTATCTACTGAATTTTCACTGTAAATCCAATTGTATAAAGTGAATAATGATGATGCATCTGTGTATCGTAAGCTAACTAAATCATATTCATCCGTGATGTCCTTTAAACCTTTAAGCGTATAGTTTACTTTCCCTTTGGTAATGATCGTGATGTTGGCCAGAAAACTGATAAGGTAAATATTATGTAATGTATTAAAAACACTTTTTACTGTTTCTAGTTCAGGCGATGTTTTATTGGTGAATTTAAAATTTTCAGGTAAAAAACACCAATCCGCAGCATTAGCAAAATGACCTAGGCTACTCCTTGTTTGTAGACGTTCACTTGTAGAAATTTTGTTAAGCTTGGTACTGAAGGATCCCCTCATAAATCAGCCATAGCATAGCCATATTTGAGCAACTGATTGGCGAATAATACCCAGGCCGCCAGCAATTCTTTCTCCGTGATTTGATAATCAGGCCGCCTGAGTACCTCCAA